>JANLJF010000122.1 GCA_029255605.1 Azovibrio restrictus | reverse complement strand
AACCATAAATACCAAACAAAACAAAAAAAAAAAATAACAAAAAATAAAAAAAAACATACACTAATACAAAAACAAAAAAAAAATCAAAGATAAAAGAATAAAATAAAAATAAAAAATTAAACATCTCAGAAGAATGGCATTAGGACCGGCGGGCGAGGCCATTCCAGCGCCGCTTTTCTTATCCCCATCCGCGTATATAACAAACAATTTCTTACCTTTGCGCGGCTAAACAGGTTCTTTAATTTATTATGATCAGCAGAAGAAATATCCGGGTGAAGGTGATGCAAACGCTATATACACTGGCCGCTATGGAGCCCGGAGAACAGGAATTGGACAAAAAGATCGGCTCCAACATCCTGAATGACAAGCTAAACCGCTCACTGGACCTATTTATCGTTTCCATACTTTATACTTTTCGTACCGCGCAATATGCAGAGACCGACTCCATACAGCGCTCGTCAAAATATTTGCCTACAGAGGCCGATTTGAATGTAAGTACTAAGATAGCCGGTAATGAATTTATGTGGCAGGTGCTTTCAAACGGCACATTTCCAGAACGTGTGAAGGAAGCCAAACTGGACCACTGGATAGACGAAGAATGGGTGAAAAAGCTGTACCAGCAACTGGTGAAGACAGAACCGTATCAGAACTATATTGCCTTGCAGGAAAGAACACCTGCCAAAGAGAAATTCATTATTCAATACATCTGGGAGAAGCTGATATGGGATAACGAAGCCCTGCAGGAACATTTTTCTGACGAGCTGCCCGGTTGGGAAGATGATAAAGAGATGGCTAAAATGCTGATGGATAATTTCTTCAAAAGCAGCCAGAAAATAAACTTCCTGAACCTGGTATCGGGCGAAAAGAAAGAATATGCGCATGAACTGCTGCATACAGTGATGGAAAAAGAAGCCTATTGTATGGAACTGGTGCAACCCAAACTAATAAACTGGGATGCCGACCGCGTAGCATTGATAGATTTGATATTGCTGCGTATGGGTGTATGCGAAATGCTGTTCTTCCCTACCATCCCGACTAAAGTAACCATTAACGAGTATATAGAAATAGCTAAAATGTACAGCACGCCTCAAAGTGGCCAATTCGTTAATGGTGTGTTAGATAACATATTGAAAGACCTGGAAAAAGAAAATAAGATACGTAAGCAAGACCGCGTTCGTAAGTAAGTCTTAACTTTGCAGCTTCCCGATAGTATGAAAAAGATATTATTAATTGCAGCAGTATGCACATTGGCAGCCTGCGGTGAAGATAAGAAGCCACAGCAGGATAAGGGTTTACTATCTACAGACCTGGTAAACAACCCTGTATCTGCAGAAGGCACCAGCGAAACAGACATCAACAAAATGCCTACTATGGATTTTGCAGATTCTGTTCATAACTTCGGCACTATACAGGAAGGTGAAGTGGTTACCCACGACTTCAGTTTTAAGAACAATGGCAAATCGCCCCTGCTGATAAGCAGCGCTACAGGCTCTTGCGGCTGCACGGTGCCCGATTATCCGAGGGACCCTATTCAACCCGGCAAGGAAGGTGTCATCAAAGTAAAATTCAACAGCGATGGCAAACCTAACCACCAGGATAAAACAGTTACCATCTACAGCAATTCGAAGCGTGGCATGTATGAATTGCACATCAAAGTCGATGTAACACCACGCCAATAAACCAGTTTATTATTCAATCAATAAAATAAAATCAGATGTTTCAGACAATCATGTTGCAGGCACAACAACAAAGCCCATACTTTTCATTGATATTCATGGTGGGTATGGTAGTTGTGATGTATTTCTTTATGATACGCCCGCAAGCTAAACGTGCCAAAGAACAAAAGAAATTTGCAGAATCGATCAATACAGGTGAGCGCATCATCACTTCCTCAGGCATACACGGTACTATCAACAAGATAAATGACGATGGCACTATACAGGTAGAGATCAGCCGTGGTACATTTATCACTGTTGAGCGTTCTGCTGTTTCTATGGAAATGACAAATGCTTTCCGTAAGAAGACAGAAGGTACTGCTGCTGTTGCCGCAAAATAATACGCAATCCTGATGCTGAAAGTAGGTATCACAGGAGGCATTGGCTCCGGAAAATCAGTTGTATGCCAGGTGTTTAAAACACTTGGCATACCTGTATTTAGCGCTGATGATGCCGCACAATATGTGATGACACATGATGCAGTTTTAGTACAATCTATTAAACAGCTATTAGGCGATGACAGCTACAAAGACGGCAAACCCAACCGTCCGCATATAGCCGCCCTCGTTTTTCAGCAGCCTGAGCTATTACAACAACTCAATAGCCTGGTGCACCCTGCTACCATCGCTTATGGCCAGCAGTGGATGGAAACACAAACTACACCCTACGTTATAAAAGAAGCTGCCATCTTTTTTGAAAGCGGCAGCTATAAAGACATGGATGTGATAGTGGGCATATATGCCCCTAAGGATGTGCGCCTGCAACGCGCCATGCAGCGCGATGGTGCTACGGAAGAAAAGATACTGCAACGCATGGCCAACCAAATGGACGAAGCAGAAAAAATGCGCCGCTGCGATTACATCATCACCAATGATGGTAATACCGCTGTGCTGCCACAGGTACTATCCCTGCACAAAACCCTGCTTGAAAAAGCCCTGCAACACTAACGGAATATGGTCTTCATATAGTTGCGGTAGGTTGTTTTATTCTCTTCGCTAGGGTCTTCGTTTATCATAGTTTCTATAGCAGCTTTCAGCTTTTCCAGTCTTTGCACTGCTTCATCTCGTTCGCTATTTGTATTCACATTATTCCGCCTGTCTTTGTAGTAATCTGCTACGCTTATCACATAGCTGCCTGCGCTGCTCCTGTATTTCTGTATGCTTTCCTGCTTCACCAGTTTCAGGCTTAGTGCCAATGCCTTATCAAAAGCAGCTTCAGAACGCACTGCCTGCATATATTCCGTTAAGGCTACCACCATGTTTATCTTATCATCATATTCCGGCAGTGTAGCTTCAAAAAGGGCTATATCACCCTCCTGCCCTTTCTGCGCTATTACCAGCATCACCGCATCCATCAGGTCGCCACGCGGGTGTGTGGGCAGCAGCTGTTTGGCATAAGCATAGGCCGTATCCTTATTGATGCTATTAGCCAGCCTCAATGCCGCTCCTGCTACCATGTATGAGCTATCGTTCACCCATTTATCCAATTCTATCTCCGGTGTAGGTTTGGTGATGGTCTTCCAGGCTGCCAACACAGATATGGCCGCTGCTTTCACTTTACGACTACCATTACCCGATAAATAGATCACATCACGCTGCCACTTATCTTGCCTTTTTCGAACGCTTTGCTTCTGTAATAACTGCAATGCCCTTACCGTTACTTCCTCATCCTTATCCTGTAAGGCGAGGTCAACAATAGCTTGATTGCTCCTGTCATCCAAATTGTTGCCCCCTGCAATCAATGCCCTGAATTTTGTGATAATATCATCACCGCTGTTCTTATAGGTCAACAACCAGTCTGCCGGTGTTTTATTCTCTGTCATTTCACCTGGCAGCCAATGTTCGATATCAGGTATTACCAGTGGCTTTACACCATTCTTATATGGATACGTATAGCTGGTGTTCTTACCCGCTATGGCCCAATCTACAGCCTGTTTTTCATTGCCGTAAACTACTGCCGATTTCAATGGCAGCTTGTAAGATGTGCCCGGTTGTATCTGCGCGATAACCACTGTCAGCTTCTGCGCGGCATCGTCATAGGTATATTGCACATCCAGTTTTGGATGCCCGCCACGGTAGTACCACTGGTCGAAAAACCAGTTCCAGTCCTGCCCGGTTACAGCCTCAAGCGCCAGCCGCCAATTGGTTGCTTCCGTGCTTTGCAAGGCATTATCCGTCAGGTATTTTTTCATAGACTGGTAAAAAGCTTCATCGCCCATCAGCCCATGCAGGTAATGTAGTATTACGCTACCCTTCTGGTACGATATGCGGTCGAACATATCTTCCTTATCCCTGTAATGAAAACGTACCAATGATGGTGAGTGGTCGCTGATGCCCAGGTAGCTATTCAACTCCCTGTACAGCATATCGTCGGCACTTGCCTTTCCATATTTATTATAGCGCCACAATTGCTCTCCATATGTAGCAAAAGATTCATTCACCGTCAGGTTCGACCATGATTCAGCCGTTACATAATCTCCAAACCATTGGTGGAATAGCTCATGCGAAACCACATCTTCATGATTATCGTCATCATACTCCCGCTTGTTTTGATTCATGAAAGAACCAAATAAGCTGGCCGATGTATTTTCCATTGCCCCCGATACATAATCGCGCACCACTACCTGGCTATATTTATTCCACGGGTATGGCACACCGGTAACCGTAGAGAAAAAGTCTATCATTTCAGGCGTATGATTGAACATGTATTTAGCATAGGGCGCATAGGCAGGTTCTACATAATAGCTTACCTCTTTACCCTTCCAGCTATCCTTTACAACATCAAACCGACCTATGGCAAACATGATAGCATATACCTGTATGGGCTTATCCATCTTCCATATATCTGTGCGCAGGCCTGAGCTTGCCTGCTGCTGGCCGGTCATGGCACCATTGCTCAGCGTGGTAAAACTATCGGGCACAGTAAGTGCCAGCTCTACCGTGGTGCGCTGGTTGGGTTTGTCTATAGTGGGCAGCCAGCGGCTGTTGGCTTCGGTTTCACCCTGTGTCCATATTTGCGATGGCTTGCCGGGGATGGCATTATCTGTATTTATAAAGTATAAGCCCTTATCATCACTGATGGCCGAGCTGCCACTGGTTATCTCTGCATATGGCATGGCCTTATAGCGGATATACAATTGCAGGGTATCTTCTTTGCTATAGGTTTTATCCAGCGATATGGTTAGTACATCATCTTTATAATTATAACTAAGTAGTTTCCCGGTATTTGCCAGCATGACGGTATCTATCTTCATGCTCTTGGCATCCAGCACCAGCGTATCTGCATTATAGAAATACGGATGCAGCGATACCCACTCCCGTCCTTCGGCCGTTTTCTCTTTCAGGTGGAAGGAAAGGGCGGCTTTCGTATGCACAATTTCCCAGGTTTTAGTGCTGGTAGCCCTGTAGGTGGCTGCGTTGTTTTTGGCACTTACGGCTACTGTTTCCAGTGTCACATTATTACGCGCTGCTTTTTTACTGCTGCACGATGCTGCTATGCATATAACTCCCGCTAATATAACCTGTACTGACTGCCGGCTGAAACTCATTAATTCCTGTTTGTAAGGTGCTAAAATACAGTATATGCCGCCCATTCTCATAACCCATCGTGGGGTTAAAGATGGCAATTGCAGGTTTTAACGCATTATATAGCGAAAAATGCGGCATAAGGACACTAAATGACTATTTTTGCGCTAAAATTTACCGGCCTTCATGCTGCAAACCACAATTAACGAACGCAATACTTACGCTGTCAACAACCAGGACGGACAATGGTATATAGACGAAACCCCTGCCGACCTGGATATACAGATGCAGCCAAACGGTTTAATAAGCGTTATCCTTAATAACAAAAGCTATACAGCTACTGTAGAAAACATAGATACCAAAAACAAAGAAGTATCGCTGAAGGTAAATGGCCAGGTATATAAAGTAGCCATCAAAGAACCGATAGACCAACTGCTGAGCAGCATGGGCATGGATTTGAAATCGCTGCAAAAAGTAGAACCTGTAAAGGCACCGATGCCGGGTATGGTACTGAAAGTGCTGGTAGAACCGGGACAACAGATAAACAAAGGCGACGGCCTGCTGATACTGGAAGCCATGAAGATGGAAAACGTACTGAAGGCCAGCGGCCCTGCTACAGTAAAGGCTATTAAAATAGCAGAACGTACCGCGGTAGAAAAAGGTACTGTATTGATAGAAATGGAATAATGATGCACATCCGTACCTCTCTGAAAAAACTATTCTTCATTACACTGTTCCTGCTGGCAGGATGGCAATCGTATGCCAGCCGCTTTTCTTATGTATACATACAGGGCGATAAGCAAACGCCTTTCTATGTAAAGTTTGAAGATGAGATGCTGCCACGTTATGGCAAAAATTACTGCATCATATCGCAGCTGGCACCCGGCCCTATTCGTATACAAGTATTATTTCAGCAAAATGCTTACCCCGCACAAAGCTTTACCGTACAGGTACCTGAAAATGGTTTTCGGGGATTTTTGCTGACACGCACTGAAACAGGCTTTGCCCTTTTCGATATCAACCAGCAATTCT
Source organism: Azovibrio restrictus (assembly GCA_029255605.1). Taxonomy (GTDB): domain Bacteria; phylum Bacteroidota; class Bacteroidia; order Chitinophagales; family Chitinophagaceae; genus Polluticoccus. Next base: position 13,218 of record JANLJF010000122.1, on the reverse strand, counting down.
ATTTGCAGGCAGGCAATAAAGCAGAAGACGACCATATACCTGCCGACATACAGGAAACCCCGCCTGCCGTTGTAAATACACCTGTTGAAACACCTGCCGGCAATGCACCTGAAGTAAGTGAGGAAGCGCCTGTAAACACGGAAGAAGTAACAAATATAGCCGCACTGGAAGCTGTAGAAACAGAAACAGCGACTCCCCCACCGGCTACTGCAGCTACATCCACTCCTGTTGCTACGCCCCCGGTGGCATCCAACAGCCCCCAGTTTATGAACGATATAGAACTGGGCAATGAAAAAAACAGGCAGGATAATAATACCATAGCTGTAGAGAATACTTCTTACCACCGCCCCAGGGTAGCCATCGTTAACAGCGACTGCCCTAAAGCGGTAGATAATGACCTATTTGAAGCCATACTGAAAAAGGCGAACGATAAAACAGAAAAAACAAGGCTGAAATACTTGCTGGCCAAAGTAGATGGCAACTGCTATACTACCAACCAAGTACGCATCCTTACCATTACGCTTACCAACGACCCGGAAAAATATACCTTCCTGAAAGCTATCTACTCACGGATAACAGACCAGTCGAAGTTTCCGTCGTTAGAGCGTTTGCTTTCATCGGAAGAATGGAAAAACTATTTCAGGCTTATCATACCATAACTATATATGACAGCACATACAAATAAATCGCTCTGGTTACTGGCACTGCCCCTTGTGCTGTTTTCCTGCAAGGCTAAAAAAGAAGATATGCTGGCCAAGCGCTGGGTAGCCGTTTCGGTAGAAAATCCGCAACTGGATGCACAGATAAACGAACAGCAGGTATTCCTTGATACTTTTGGAAAAAACAGCGATGCTGCCACCAACCTTGCGGTATATGGCATTACCAATATAGATAGCGCCCGCGAATCGCTGCGTGCACAGCTAAATGACTATAAGGCCATGCAACAGCACGCAGTTCAAAATACCTGGTTTCACTTCAGGAAAGATGGCATTGTGCAAATGAACTTCAGCGGGCAGATAGATTCTACCAAATGGTATTTTGAAGAGGACAGCCTGCTGGTACTGGATGAGCAAAAGCTGAAAGGTGCCGGTACCATCCTGAAAATGGATGTAATACAGCTTACAGATACATCGCTGAAACTGAAATTCAATGAAAATGGCATGAACAGTACGGTACTGTTCCACCCTGATAAGAAATAACCTGTTAATTACTATCTTTACGCGCCCTTCGGGGCACTTACTTAAATACTAAATCAAGATATGCGTTCTATACCATTCCGCCAGGCATTAAGAGAAGCTTTAGAAGAAGAAATGCGCCGCGATGACAAGGTATTCCTGATGGGTGAAGAAGTAGCCCAATACAACGGTGCTTATAAAGTAAGCCAGGGTATGCTGGATGAATTCGGCCCGAGGCGTGTAATAGATACACCAATTGCCGAACTGGGTTTTGCTGCCATAGGCGTAGGTGCGGCTACCAATGGTACCCGCCCTGTAGTTGAGTTCATGACATGGAACTTTGCCGTGCTGGCGCTTGACCAGATACTGAACCACGCTGCTAAAATGGTATCTATGAGCGGCGGACAGTTTAGCTGTCCTATCGTTTTCCGCGGGCCAAATGGTTCTGCCGGCCAGTTGGGTGCACAGCACTCTCAGGCTTTTGAAAACTGGTATGCTAACATTCCCGGCCTGAAAGTAATTTCTGTTTCCAATCCATACGATGCGAAAGGCCTGCTGAAGTCTGCCATCCGCGATGAAGACCCTACCGTTTTCATGGAAAGCGAGGTGATGTATGGCGATATGGGCGAAGTGCCTGAAGAAGAATACCTGATACCTATTGGCAAGGCCGATATTAAGCGTGCTGGTAAAGATGTTACCATTGTATCTTACAACAAGATGATGAAGGTAGCACTGGCTGCTGCTGAAGAGCTGGCTAAAGAAGGCATCGAGGCTGAAGTGATAGACCTGCGTACCATCCGCCCGCTGGACTGGTTCACCATAGTAGAATCTGTAAAGAAAACAAACCGCCTGGTGATAGTAGAAGAGCAATGGCCATTTGCTTCTATCTCTTCTGAAATCAGCTACCGTGTACAGAAAGAAGCATTCGATTACCTGGATGCACCTATCCGCCGCATTACATCGGCCGATGCAAATATGCACTACGCACCTAACCTGGTGGCTGCCTACCTGCCTGATGTGCCACGCACAGTGAAGCTGGTAAAAGAAGTGATGTATATGAAGAAATAAGACTTAGTCAAACATCTTTATAAAAGTAAAAGCCTCCTTTACAGGAGGCTTTGTTGTTGCTGTTCTTCAAACTCTTTATAATCCTGTTCGGCCATCCGTAGCATTTTATAGCTGGCTATATAATCGAGGATAAAGCATATCACGAAAAAAGTAGTAAAAGCAGCTTTTACTATCATCTCTTTCTCTGATTTGGCAGGACTGGTAGGTGGGATTACAATCCATAGAAATACAAACGGAATGGTGCTAATACTATTAGCCATCTGCATATAATAGCTACTCTTTTTTCTCAGCGTTTTCAATGCAATAAACTTCCCTATCAACGCAAGCAACATTAGCAGTGTTATAGAAGACCTCATCAGGTTGAAACCTAGAAAGTCATATACTTTATTAACATCAGCCCATACACTGCCCTCGTACACACCATAGCCTAACACCATTACTAGTATGAGATACAACGGGGACATCAGCATTTTCTTTACTTCCTGCCAGTATATATGCTTATACTTGCGGCGGGTAGATAGGTCGAGCGATGCCTTAATACTCAAAAAACCGCTGTACCCAAACTCTGCATGGGCTTCTCGCATAGCAGTATTCAGGTCCAGCCCGGATTCTTTGGCCAGTTTCTCTTCTACCTTGCACGCAAAGTGGTCCAGTATTTCGGCCTGCACCTCCGGCTCTCGAAAGCCACGTGCATAGATAAAGAATTTCAGTTCTTTCAGTTGTTCCGGGGTGAGTGTTACTTTATCCATTGCTCAGTTTCGGGTTTAAAATCATGTGTATAGATTCCATGGCCTCCTTCAGCGCCTGTATTTTCGATACGGTTTCTTTCTTGCCCTTCTTCGTTAGCATATAGTACTTGCGCATGCGGCCATCTACCGTTTCCGTAGTGGTTACCAGCATGCCATCGGCTACCAGCTTGTGCAGTGCGGGATATAGGGCGGCTTCTGTAATATTCATCCGGTTGCCGGTCGCCTCTTTTACTGCCTTGGTTATCTCGTATCCATACATACGGCCATTGTCTTCCAATAGCTTCATGATGATGGTGGTGAGGCTGCCTTTTACTACCTGGTTTTGTTCCACGCCTATAAAAAATTAATACCTAATGAAATTATGCATTTACCTAACTAAATTAGGTATACCTGATAAAAATAACAAGGGGTAGATTAAAATTCCCCCTTTATATTTGGCGCTCCATGATAAAGAGAGTTAGTACAGAGGCTATCATTATTGGCGCAGGGCCTGCTGGTGCCGGCACATCTATATACCTTACCAAGGCAGGCATACCCCATGTAATCATAGACAAGGCCAGCTTCCCGCGCGATAAGGTATGTGGCGATGGCTGCAGCGGCAAAACTGCTTTTGTGCTGCGGAAAGCTAACCCACAGTGGCTGGATGAGATATTCAGCATGCCGCAAAGTTTTATGCCCAGCCATGGCATCATCATGGTAGCCCCAAATGGCAGGGCTATTAATATACCCTACAAGCCCAACCGCCACCCCGATGAACAAGCCCCGGGCTTCACTACCCCGCGCATGGTGTTCGATAACTTCCTGTTTGAGAAGCTGCCGTCGCCGTATGCCACTATTTATCAAAACGCCAACGTAAAAAGCATCACCCGCAACAGCGATAATACTGTAACAGTGAGCTTTGCGCAAGGTGATGATACCATTGTAGTAACCGCTCCACTGATAGTGGGTGCCGATGGCGATAAAGGCATTACGCGCAAAACCTTAATGGGCGAATACTTCTCGCACAAAGCATATACCGTAGGCCTGCGTGCCTACTATGAAGGTGTAGAAGGACTACACAACGAAAACTTTATAGAACTGCACTTCCTGCCCGAATTATTGCCGGGCTACTTCTGGATATTCCCAATGCCGAATGGCAAAACCAACGTGGGTGTGGGCATACTTTCATCGCGCATTCGCGCTAAAAAGATAAACCTGCGCGAGCAGATGCTGAAAGCCATTGAGAACAACCCGAACATCAGCCACCGCTTTAAAAATGCAAAGCTGGTAGATAAGATACAAGGCTGGGGTCTGCCTATGGGTGTAGAACAACTACCTGTATCGGGTGATAACTATCTACTGGTAGGCGATGCCGCCAGCCTGATAGACCCCTTCAGTGGCGAAGGTATTGGCAATGCGCTCTACAGCGGTATGCTGGCTGCTTATGCTATAGAAAAAGCTATTCAGGAAAAAAACTACAGTGCCGCCTTTCTTAAAGAAGCCTACGATGGGCCGTTGTATAAACGCCTGGGCAATGAGCTGAAAATAAGCACATCGCTACAGAAGCTGTGCCGTTTTCCATGGCTGTTCAACCTGATAGCCAATAAGGCAAACAAGAGCCCCGAGCTCAGCAAGACCATCAGCTTTATGTTTACAGACCTTAACCTGCGAGACCTTTTCCGCAAGCCGTCGTTCTATGCCAAGATACTTTTCAACCGATAGCGGACTTACAGGTACACAATTTTTCTTGAAAACTTCTTATCGCCTACTATGACCCGCATTATATATACACCACTGGAAAAACGAGGTGTTTGCAAGGTGGTCTTGTTAATGCCGGCCATACCTTTAGTTTTGCTCTGATACACCTGCTTGCCCATAGCATCGAACATGGCTATTTGCAGGTCGCTGCCGCCTTTAGTGGTCCACTCTACGGTTATCTTACCATCCCTGGTAGGGTTCGGGCTTACATTTACCAGGTTGTCATCTACCACCACAGGTATGTCATCTACTATCTCCACATCATCTATTGCCAACCCTTCCAGTTCGCTACCCAGATCGCTTGAGAATATATAACGCAGCCTGATGGTAGGTATGCCTTTCGGCAATGGTATCGCAGCCATCTGCCAGTTTGTAGCATCCTGCTTGCTCCAGATATTATATAGAGTATCATTATACCAATTGCTACCCTCTTTGGCCTTACCCAAAGGCTGCCAGTTTATTCCATCTTCGCTATACTGCATGGCTGTGCCATCGCACAGCACTACACCACAATATTCAATATCCAGCGCCATTTTAAACCTGTACAGGGGATTGGTAAGCTTTGAAATATCAAAGCAGGGAGAATACAGGTATGAAAGCTCGCCGGCATTATAGGTGCCGTCCAGGTTGGTTTTCCATGCTTTTTCTCCACCGGCTGCTCTATCTATCTTCTGTGATGCAGGCTTACCATATTCCCACGAGCTATTTACACCATCCGCAAACCAAAAACCGTCATTCGCTTCAAAATTTTCCAGGTATGGATAAGACGTTATCAATGGCTGATTGTGGAAGGTATAACCTATAATGCTGTCATTAGGAAGGTAGGTATCGCCCGTAGCTGCTACCCATATATCCAGTGTATGCTGGCCTTTGGCGGTCATATCCATTAGCTGTGTAAAGGTATAGTCCAGCGTTTGCTTACCTGCTATAGATGTAATGGTTTCAGTCACAACAGGATTGTTATCCAGCCTGTAACTTACCTGCACATTGTTCTGCTGCTGGTTTACGCCATTGCGTAGTTTTATCTTCAATGGCACATTGCCCGTCAATCCACACTCCAATACTGCAGGAGACTGTACCTGCAATAGCTGCATATCATTTTGTACGGTGTACAAGCGTATGTCATCAATGGTCAATCCCGAACCATAGTCCGGCATACTGATGAGCGACATATCATTCTGCGTAAATCTTACCTGGGTACTGGTTGAAAAATTCTGTCCTGTATTCAGCAGTGCATCTGTTACAGATATAGAGCCGGAGCCTGTTTTCGCACCTATTTTTCCGGCAGCGTAATTATATGCATGCAGCGGCACCCATATCTGTAAGTCATTGCCATGTATCCACACCATGTTACTATCACGCACACGTGGCCGACTATGCATAATGTAATTGAACTCCATACGCACTTCTTCATTGGCAGCATTGTATGCGCCCATGTTGAAAGTACCCGTAAAGTCATTGCGGTGATTGCCGGTTGTGTTATATACCGCATCCAGGCTTATCGATTTGCTGCCATTGATGGTAATATCCGGCTTCACAAAACTACGCAGCCTGCAGGTGTCGGAGAAGCTAGCATAGTCCCACCTGTCATCGGGAGATATGCCTATGCTATCGCTACGGGTATCTACTATCGGCCAGTTTTCAAAGTCTATCAGTAATGGGTTGGTAAGGCTAACAGGCGGATTACTCAATTGCTTCAACCTTGTGAACAGGCTATCATTGGCATGTTCTGTATCGACCCCTGAAATATTCTGTACTGCTACCTGCACACTATACACCCCTTCTGCCGAAAAATCGAAATCGCCGATGCTCACCTGCACCGTATCGGTAGCAGGCACCGGCTTGGTAGCATTAACAGATGTCCACGGCGCGCTATTGATGCTATACCACACCTTGTAGTTATTGGCAGGTGCATCATCCAGGTTGCGTACTACTACTTTTATATTTTCCGTTGTGTTTAATTCTGTGCTTGTAAAGCGCCTGCCCGATGTCGGCATGATAAACTGCTGCACAGCAAGATCTCCGTCCGATATGCTGCCTGCACAAGTGCCACTATCCGGTTTGCGCTTCAGTGCAAGGCTTCTGTAGCCACTCACCCCATCTATCACCGGCCGCAGTGCCAGGTAGTATGTACTATCTTTCGATAAACCGCTGAAAGTATAAGTGGTACCCGATGTATTGCCAATCAGCTGCATATGCGGGCCCTCTTTTTTATACACCTCATATGTTGCTGCATTGGGTATTGCTGCCCAGTTAATACGGATATATCCGGGACATTGTATGGCATCCAGCGTCAATTGTGGCTGGTCATTTATGGCAAACAGGCCAGTGGTGAATACCTGCCCTTTATTATTGCGCGTCAGGCGCATTATACATTTACCACTGTTAATGCCTGCAGGCACTTCCCATAAATGTGTCCTGAACGATTGCGGAATGGAGTTGTCAATAACAGTCCAGCTTGTGCCGCCGTTTGTAGAATATTCCAGCGTGAAGCTGTTTTCATCTTCCGATGCATCCCAGTAGATACGTGCTGTATCGCCTGCTTTCAATGCTGCAGCAGTGGTAGGATAAGTGATATTAACTCCAACGGGTATAAAGTCGTAAGCCACTACATAATCCTGGTTGCCCGCGGGTATCCTGAAGCCCTTTATTGTCACAGTATAGCTGCCTGCAGCGGGGTTGTTTATCACTACCTGTTCGGTATTGTTCAGCCTGTCTTCTTTCTCAGTAGCATTGTTCAATATATTAGCGGCGGCCGTATCTAATACCAGTGGTTTATGTAGTTCTGCAGATGGTGTGGTTACTTCTATATCCAGGTCGTTTACCAGTTGCGTTGTAGCCATAGGGTTGGCGGGCACATCATGCCAGCACAGCATCACCTTCAGTTGTGCGGTATTGGCGGGGACATTTACCGTAAAGCTTTTTTGTTCGCCATTCGTTACTGCATCTGTACGGAACCTGTTGTTATCCAGCATCAGCAGGCTGCGGTACAGGTTCATAAACCCGAAACCAAAACGAAAGTCGGGGCCCGGGTTATCCATGTCGGTAGCACCATTCAGCAGCAACGTTTTCAGTACATCGGCCCGGGGATTTGCGGGGCCGTTGAGTTGTTTATATCTTTCGGTAAGCAATGCTAATGCGCCTGCCACACCGGGCGATGCCATGCTGGTGCCACCGGCAGAAAGATATTCTTCCGACCGCGTAGTTGAATTGACAGCTACACCCACCGCAGTTATCTCCGGCTTCAACCTCCCATCACGTACAGGCCCGCGCGAGGCATCCAATGCATTGATATATTCCTTGGTAGTACTTGTAACTACTATATTATTCTTCGCCGGCTGGTAACCACCCGTCACCGTACCAAAGCCTTGCGGATAGGGCGAACAATTCAGGTTGCCATCATTACCGGCAGCAAACACGTGCAGTACATCTTTGTACTCCAATGCCAGCTTATCTATTGCTTCAGAATAAATATTGTACAGACCTGAATAACTACAGTTCTGAATAACGGCTGCATAAGAATTGTTGGTTATGGTCATGTTATGCAACTGATACAATGCGGGCGTTTCCTGCCATATAGCACTGTACAGGTGATTTACCAGGGTAGCGCCTGTAGCTACCCCTTTACCTTCGATGTCCATGATGCCGGCCCCACCCGCTATACCATTTATATGCACACCATGGTCGGTATAAGCGTTGGGGTTATAATTAATAATACGGTCCTTCAGGTCGATATGATAGTTGCCGGATACGTTATCGCCCACACCTACCGTTACGCCTTTACCAGATAAACCGTAACCACCATATAAAGGCGACAAGGCTGCGATGTTAACCTTCGCAGCTGTTTTGGCCTGGTAGTTCAGCGGTTGCGGGTCTGCCTGCAGAGATATGTATTTAATAAAGTATGCAGCGGCTAATGTCTTTATCTTTTCTGTAGGTATGCTTATATGATATACCCCAACCTTAGGAACGGCACCACTTTCGATAGTTCCACCAATACCTGTAATATCATGAGCTATATCTGCTGTGTTGTTATAAGTAGATATGACCAGCTTCACCAATCCTTTGTTATAGCGTGCTGCTTTCACACCTTCATCCATTTTCCAAACCGGATCTATATCCGTAACACCATATACCACTGCCGGGAAACCTGTACATTTATTTAAATCTATTATGGCTGTGTAAGTATGGCCGCTGATATAGTCGAGCAGGGTAATGCCTGTTTGTGCCAACATAGCTTTATCGCCGGCAGTTGCAATCTTCTTTAAATGTAGTAAGACCTGTAGGCTGCCATTCTTTGCTTTGTGGTGCAGCCATACATCGGTATTAGCTACAACTGTTATGTTAGCATTTTTCAGCCGGATAGTTTCCTGTGGCCGAACTGTTTGCGCACCAACAGTATTGGTGCACAACCATACGGCACTATATAAAACGATTTTACTGAAAGTATTTTTTAAGGTTTTAACGGTAGACATAATGCCTGCTATATGATTTACTTTTTACGTAATACAATTTAAGTTATAATATCCATTAATAATCCTGCTACAGCATATATTACGCTACCGCCGCAGGTATTAAACGTTTTTTTCGCTACATTTATAAATGCTCTTTTTATTATAAAGTTTAAACCCATAAATTATATATGATGAAGAAAACGCTACTTTCTCTCTCTTTGTTATTATCCTCTTTTTGCTACACCAATGCCCAAACAACTCGTGTAAACTTCATGCACAACAGTTCGGATCAATCGCTCATGTCTCTTGATATATATATTAACGGCATCCTGACTGTAAATAACCTAAACTATCATTTTTCAAACCCAACGGTACATGTACCGGCAGCATTTCCGGTAAATATAGGCGTCGCCTTAGGTGGCAGCACAAGTGTTAATGATACTTTTTACAATTTAAACACAACATTGCTACCTACCAATGCCTATACAATGATATTGAACGGCATCGAGAGCATCAGCGGCTATTCCCCACTGGTTCCTTTCAGGATTGATGTATTCAGTGAAGCAAGGGAATTTGCAAATTTCCCAACCAATACAGACATCCTGTTTATTAACGGTTCTACAGACGCACCCATTTTAGATGTAAGAAGTGGTATTACTACCCTGGCCGATAACATTGCATTTGGCAACTACAGCAGTGGCTATTTTTCATTCCCCAACAGTGATACTTTATTCAGATTAACGAATTCTACAGGTGCCAATACTATACGTACGTTGAATGCTCCATTCAACACCTTGAATTATGACGGGAAAGCCGGTGTGATAGTGACATCCGGCTTTATGGACCCGGCAGCAAACAGTAATGGCCCGGCATTCGGCGTATGGTTAGCCCCACCTACAGGTGGTCCATTTCTTAGATTGATAAGTATCGATGGGGAAGATATTGCCCGTGCACAGTTTATCAATAATTGCGCCGATACTGTGGGCGATACGGTAGATATATATATGGATGGTAAGCTGGTGGCCGATGACCTGAGGTTCCGTACAGCAACGGCGTTCATGGATATGTTCGCACAAACCCCGGTTACTTTTGATGTGGCACCTCACAACAGCACCTCTAATGCGGATGCTTTTTATACACAGACATTAACCCCTGATTCTGCCGGCAAATACATCTTTGTAGCAAATGGCATACAAAGCGCCATCAGATATAACCCCAAGCCGGCCTATACATTCCATACTTATAACCAGGCACGGGAAGCTGCAACCAATAGCAGTAATACCGATGTGCTATTTATACATGGCAGCACCGATGCACCTGCCCTTACCATATCGGAGGGGGGCAATACTTTATTTGCAAGCACTGCTTATGGCAACTTCAGCTCAAGCGGTTATCAATCTGCAGCTACTAAGAACAGTATATACCGCGTACCCCAAACCAGCGGAGATGTAGACTATGAAGCTAACTTCCAGGCGTTAAGCTGGTATGGAGATGCTGTAACGGTTTTAGCTTCGGGCTTTGCGGATACTGTAGCAAACAATAAAGGGCCTAAAATGGGTTTGTATGCTGTAACCGGCAGGGGTGGCGCTTTTGTAAAGCTACCTGTAACAACAGTGGGTATAAAAGAAGCTGTTAACACTGTACAATTTTCAGTGTATCCTAACCCTGCCAACAACATGGTATATGTATCGGGCTTAGGTGCTGCGGAAGCTACTATAGAAGTGATAGACATGAATGGCAAAGTAGTAGCTACATCCGGCAGCCGCTCTGTGAGCATTGCTCAGTTGCCTGCTTCGATGTACATCATCAAGGTGAGCACAGACAAAGCGACCGGCTTTAAGACCTTTGTAAAGGAATAAAGTTTCTAATAAGTCTAATAAAAGCGTCCCGCTCATCGGCGGGACGCTTTTATTTTACCGGTATTTTGAAGTAGGTATAAGCAAGTTGTACTACCCATTGGCTGTATTGACAGATTGGCAAATGCAGTACTACGGTTATAAGGTATAAAAAAATAAGCCGTCCATTGCTGGACGGCTATTTATTTTCTGAATTTGCTTAAGCAGTTGGGGATTAACCTTCGCCGCCTTCAGCTTTCTTCATTTTTTCTTTCAGTTCGGCCAGAGCACCCAGATCGCCCAGAGTAGCTTTTTCTACTTTGCTCTGGATGTTCTTAACTGCTTTCTTGGTTTTCTCACCTTCAGCAGCAGCATCTTTACGAGCCGCTTCTTTCTCTTCTATTTTACCTTGTTCCCATACTTTAGTGTGAGAAACCATGATGCGTTTGTCATTACGATCGAACTCGATGATAACGAAAGGCAGAACAGCTTCAGCTTCTACAGTGCTGCCATCTTCTTTTTTCAGGTGGCGTGCAGGTGCATAAGCTTCCAGGCCGTATTGCAGCTGTACAGTTGCGCCTTTATCGTCTTTGCGTGTCACAGTACCTTCGTGTACGCTACCGATTGGGAATACGGTTTCAAATGTATTCCAAGGATCGTCTTCCAGTTGCTTGTGGCCCAGTGCCAGTTTGCGGTTTTCTTTATCGATGCTCAGTATTGCTACTTCGATCTCATCACCTACTTTAGTGAATTCGCTTGGGTGGTTGTAGCGTTTGATCCAGCTCAGGTCGCTGATGTGGATCATACCGCCGATACCTGTTTCCAGTTCTACGAACACACCGTAAGGAGTGATGTTTTTAACGATACCCTTGTGACGGCTATCGATAGGGAATTTGTTTTCGATTGTTTCCCAAGGATCTTCAGTCAGTTGTTTGATAGACAGGCTCATTTTGCGCTCGTCTTTATCCAGTGTTACAACTACTGCTTCGTATTCATCACCCATTTTGAAGAATTCCTTCGCATTGATAGGCTGAGAAGACCAAGTGATCTCTGAAACGTGTACCAGGCCTTCTACGCCAGGCATGATTTCCAGGAATGCACCGTAATCTTCGATGTTTACTACTTTACCTTTTACCTTAGAACCTTCGTGGATGTCTGCAACCAGGCTATCCCAAGGGTGGGCAGTCAGTTGTTTCAGACCCAGGCTGATGCGTTTTTTCTCGTCATCGAAATCCAGAACCACCACGTTCAGTTTCTGACCGTTCTCCAGTACTTCACTAGGATGCGTTACGCGGCCCCAGCTAATGTCTGTGATGTACAGCAGACCGTCAACACCACCCAGGTCGATGAACGCACCGAAGTCGGTAACATTCTTAACCGTACCTTCCAGTACCTGGCCTTTTTCCAGTTGAGAGATGATAACACTGCGTTGTTGTTCGATATCGCTTTCGATAAGCGCTTTATGAGATACCACCGCGTTGCGGATAGCTTCGTTGATCTTAACAACTTTGAAGTCCATTGTTTTGCCAACATACTGATCGTAGTCGGTAACAGGCTTCACGTCTATTTGAGAACCAGGCAAGAATGTTTCCAGGCCGTAAACATCCACGATAAGACCGCCTTTAGTTTTGCTGGTGATAGTACCAGTAACCACTTCCCCGGTTTTGTAGAAGTCAACGATTTTTTGCCAAGCACGTGCTGCACGCGCCATTTTGCGGCTCAGGTGCAGATGACCGTTCTTGTCTTCTTTTTCAACCACCATTACCTCGATCTCATCACCGATTTTTACATCCTGCATGTCGCGGAATTCGTTCAGAGATACCAAGCCATCAGATTTGAAGCCGATGTTGATGATCGCATCTGTTTTCGTCAGGCCTACTATTGTACCTTGCAACAGTTCAGCCTCATCAATTGTCTTGAAAGTGCTGTCATACACTTTCTCCATTTGCTCGCGCTTCTCTTGATTGTAAGAAGCTACGTTCCTTTTGTCTACGCTCCAATCGAAATCGTCGTGGGCGCTTTGATTTTGGTTAATAATTTGATTTTCTTCCAAATTTTTTTTCCTCCTTTTAAGTAGAATTTTGGGACGGCAAAGATATTAATAAAACCTATAAAAAGTGCAGCCTCTACAAGTTTTTCGAGGATTTTTTAAAATGTATCCAATTTTCGCACATTAAAACAATCCCTAATTGTTCCAAAC
>JANLJF010000121.1 GCA_029255605.1 Azovibrio restrictus | reverse complement strand
CTGATTCATGATTCCCGTGCAAATGCAGGACTTAGCCGTCTGAAATGGGATGATGAAATAGCCGATGTAGCACGCGAGCATAGCCGTAATATGGCCAGGAAGAAGGTGCCATTCAGCCACAACGGCTTTGACGAACGTATAGACCGTATCAGGGCACGTATACCCGGTGTTACCGGTGCTGCGGAAAATATTGCTTATGGCCCGCTGGATGGTCCAAGGGCTGTAAAGATGTGGCTGAATAGCAAAGGGCACCGCAAGAATATTATGGGCAAATATGCACGTACAGCAGTAGGCATAGCAGAAGCCAAAGATGGTTCCATTTACTTAACACAGATTTTTATCCTGTAGTATTATAAGATTGGATGGAAGTTTGATAATTTTAAGTGTCAACTTAAGAAGAGAGAACACATGCCATTATTCACAAAACTCAGCAAATACAATAATACGGCCTTACTGCTGCTGCGTATAGGCCTTGGCATCATGATGATGTTGCATGGCTATCCTAAACTGGCCGGTGGTACCGAACGTTGGACAAAGCTGGGGGCATCTATGAGTAACCTGGGTATTCACTTTGCACCATTGGCATGGGGTTTCATGGCCGCAATTACAGAAAGCATAGGCGGCTTGTTTCTATTGCTCGGCTTATTCTTTCGTCCTGTGGCATTGCTGCTGATGTTTACCATGATAGTAGCAGCAGTCAAGCACCTTTCGTCAGGAGAAACGATAATGGATGCTTCTCAGGCTATAGAACTGGGTTGTGTATTCCTGGCCATGTTCATAATGGGCCCCGGCAAGTATTCTATTGATAAAGCCTAAAATGTATGAAAAAGTGCTGTTTGATCTTGTGTTGTATCGTTGCAGGCTTGCCAACCAATGCGCAGTCGCGCGATAGTATGCGTCATTTCAAAAAGCTGCAATTAAAACCACTTGTTGATACCAAGGAAAAGCATATTCCGCAAGTGGTAAAACCTGATTTCTATAATCAACATCTGGGCTTCTTTTGCAGGCAGGAACTGAAAGTGGAGAAGGCCATAAAGATACCCGTAAAAATCAGGCTTGGCAGTAATGAACAATGCAGTTTCCTTGAACAGAAAACTGCATACAAACTTCCTTCACCACTATACTAAGCTGAATGCCTGTAAGATATATTCAGGCTGTTATATAATTCTATACTTTCGTGCTTCTTGCGTTTGGGTGTCTTTTCATCCAGCAGAGAGCTCCGGATGCCATCTATAATATTATCGGTAATGATATTTCTTCTGTCCCTGCTACCCGTACGCCTCTTATTCACCAGGTACACATCGTCCTCGCTCAGTGTATAAATGACAGGAATGCTGGCAAATGCTACATCGTCTAATATTTCATGATACACCTTGGTACTTCCCAATCCGGGGTTATCGGGATTTACAAATATTACATCCGGTTTTATTTCCCTTGCTACTTCTGTAGCTATATCATCTGTGCAATTATATACTGCAAAACCGCGTTCTTTCAGCATTTCAGCATCTGCTGCCGTAGGGTGCATCTCGCCATTTACCATTAATACCCGTATACGCATAGACATTCGTTTTTTCTGGGTGAGTGATAATATATACGACTAAAAAATTGTGCCAGTTTTTTATATATAGACGGATGCTACGGACTTTAATGTACATATGACAGTATGGTGATATTACAAGACTGAGAGTTAAAAAAATAAGGACAAGAAAGCGGAGTTGCCGGATTACATTAAAATAATCCTTAAATTAGTAGTCCAAAAACTGCGGCTATGTTAGTATATACCACGCGCACTATGATGCGCCCGTTTTCTAAGAGCGACCTGCAGCAACTCACAGCATTGTGTACCAATGAAGACGCTATGCGTTACATCCCTCCTACCTTTGGTATTGAAAATGCTCAGCAAATAGAAGAAAGGCTTTCCAATTACATCAACCATCACGATGAGTTTGGAGTAGGCTTTTGCTATGTGAGCGATAAGGCAGGTAATTTTATTGGCAGGGCAGGTTTCCATTTTGTGCCCGAAGTTAATTTGTATGAAATAGGCTATTCGCTGTTGCCCGAACATTGGGGCAAGGGGCTGGCTACCGAGGTAGTATCGGCACTGCTGGAATATGCCTATAACGACCTGAAACTGGATGCCGTTTGCGCCCGCACTATTGTAGGCAATGACAGGTCTGACAAAGTATTACAGAAATGCGGTTTTACCCGTCTGGGCGAGCGTGCCTTTGTAGTTGGTGAAAAACTTTGTTTCTGGAATTATTATGAACACAACAATGAGGATGCACTTGTAGGCCACGAGGCATATATGAATGTGCACGAAGAAGACTGGAATATTCTGATCTGATAGATGTGAACCGGAATCTGGAATTTCAACATAGGGGCCAAGAGAGCCCCTTTTCTTATTATATGGTAACTATCTTCGTATAGCATGGATACGCAACTGATACTTAAGAATGTTTCAAGGTTTATAACCCTGACCGACGAGGAACGTGACTATTTTGTGTCTATAATGCGCCCACGCACCTATCGCAAACGCCAGTACGTAGTGCAGGCAGGCGATGTGTGCAAATACGAGAACTTTGTAACCAAAGGTTGCCTGCGCTCTTATTTTGTAGATGATAATGGCTTTGAGCACATACTGCAGTTTGCCATAGAAGATTGGTGGATAGGCGATATGGCCAGCTTTATAACGCAAACACCGGCCATGTTGAATGTGGAAGCCGTGGAAGATACAGAGTTGATACAAATATTAAAGGCCGACCTAGATGTCCTGTTTGATAAATACCCCAAGTTCGACCGCTTCTACAGGGAGCTGATACAGAAATCAATGGTTACGCAGCAAAAACGTATTCTTTCCAATATAAGCCTTACGGCAGAACAGCGTTATTTAACCTTTCGCAGCCAGTATGCATTCCTGGAGCAGCGCCTACCGCAAAACTACATTGCATCTTATCTTGGTATTACTCCTGAATTTCTCAGCAAAATACGCAAGAAAATAGCTACCAATAGTTGAAATAGTTCAAGGGCATTTCTTACACTACTTCATTTTTCATCGTGACGGATAGCTGCAGCTTTGCATGCTTAAATCACATGTAAAATGAAAGAGATCATACTAAGCTCTAACAATGATTGGGCAGGTTTTTTCCTCAGGTTATCAGCGGCAGTAGTATTGTTCCCGCATGGGGCACAGAAGATGCTGGGTTGGTTTGGCGGCTACGGCTTTACCAATTCCATGAATTATTTCACTAATACAGCGCACCTGCCATGGATAATAGGTCTATTAGTAATACTGCTAGAGTTCTTTGGCCCATTATTATTGCTGGCAGGTATCGGTACACGTGTATGGGCAGCACTACTGGCCATACTATTTACAGGTATCGTACTGAAAGACCATATACACAATGGCTTTTTTATGAACTGGTTTGGAAACCAGAAAGGCGAAGGCATGGAATATAGCCTGCTGTACATAGGCATCTGTATAGCCCTTGTGGTTAATGGTTCAGGTAAGCTATCTATTGATAACCTTATCAACTACACAAAATAAAAGGGAGCATCGGGCTCCCTTTACTTATTTAACAGCTACCGTAGCAGCCGGCTTCCATTTCTCCACCTTATGGTTAATGGGTTTGATGCTTTTCAGGTACACATATATTGCCTCCAGGTCGCCCTGCTTCATATTGGCATACATCATCCATGGCATGATGGTAACAAAGTCTTTAGTCGGGTCTACCTTATGCGGATGATAATTTGAATCGGCATATGCTTTAAAACGGGCTACAAACTGCTCTTTACTCCATGTACCGATACCTGTCGTTATATCGAACGTAATATTGGGTGTTGTAAGATTGCCACCGGGCATGGTAAATACCCTGCCACCGCCAAACTCCGTACCGGCTATCAGCTGTGCTTTATCATTCACCTGGGTATGGCATTCTACACAGCCAGAAAACAGGGTAACATATTTGCCATATGCCAGCGAATCCGTTTCTGCAGGCTTTGCCATTTGTGGCGATTTATGTGGTATGGTACGTACTATCAGGCTGAAAGGAAAGTCAGCTTTCGATTCAAGCCTTTCTGATTTGGTTTCCGGCAATGAACGTAAATATGCTATGATGGATATGATATCCAAGCTATCTACCTGCCCGTAATAATGGTATGGCATTACCGGCATAATAGGTTCCCCTTCCTTGGTAACACCGGTGGTAATAGCGCGGTATATTTCACCATCCGTCCAATCCTTCAGGCCATATGGAGTAATATTTTTGGAATAAAAGGCACCGGGGAAGCCCAGCTTCTGATCAAACAGTTCGCCACCGGCACCAAATGTACCAGGCGTGATGGGAGCGCCAAACAATGTCCAGTCGCGTTTAGAGTGGCAATCCATACATACCGCCACACAATTGGCCAGGTATTCGCCACGGGCTACACGCTCGGGAGTTACTTCTACTTTAATGTTTGGCGCATCGCCTACATCGGGCTTTGCTACATTCAGGTATGCGGCACCGGAAGCTGCCAATACAACAATAACGGCAAGGACCATTAATAGTCCTTTTAAAATTTTCTTCATTTTGGGGGTGGTTTGCGGCGAAAATATAATCTTAATATGATCTTTTATAGCATTTATAAATAATTTTATAAATGTTTCATTTTCGGATATTGAAATCAGGATATAGATTTACAGTATGATACGCAACATACTGAATGATAAGCCAACCCGGCTTTTCTTATTTATAGCTTCCTTTTTTGTAGCTAATGCCTTGATTGCTGAGTGTATCGGCGGCAAGCTGTTTTCACTGGAGCGCGTTTTTGGCATGGAACCCCGGCCTTTTTCGTTACTGGGTGAAGAGGGGCTCACTTATACTTTAACCTGCGGGGTATTGCTATGGCCTTTAGAGTTTGTGATGACCGATATCGTTAATGAGTTTTATGGGCCGAAGGCTGTAAGACGTATTTCTTACATCGCCGTCATACTTATCTGTTATGCCTTTCTCATGTTCTATTTTGCCATACATGTGCCTGCCAACCGCGAGTTTTGGATAGGCAGTCGCAGTGCTGATGGCGTGCCGGACATGCAAGCAGCATTCAGTAGCATCTTCGGCCAAGGTATGTGGATCATATTTGGCAGCCTTGTAGCTTTTCTTGTCAGCCAGTTATTAGACGTTTGGGTATTTCACCGCATTAAAAAGGTAACCGGTGAAAAGAAGGTATGGTTGCGCGCTACGGGCTCTACCCTTGTATCTCAGTTTATAGACAGTTTTATCGTACTGTTCATAGCTTTTAAGATAGGCAATGGCTGGAGCTACCAGCGTGTATTGGCCATAGGTCTGGTTAATTATAGCTATAAAGCAGCAATGGCGTTATTACTAACGCCATTGATATACTTTATTGAAAATCGTATTGAAAATTATCTTGGTAAAGACCAGACTGCCCAGCTAAAGGCAGCTGCTATGGGTAATGAATAACCCTTAGCGTACACGTGGCCTTTGATATTTATTATCACTGAAGCGATATACAAAGTTCACCTGGAAGTTGGTAGTGCGATACAGGTATTTAGATACCTGCAGTGCACCACGTGTAGTTACGTTATCCCATACAGACTGTGTAGCACGTATATCTACACCTACTGCAGGTGTTATCTGGTAACCTACGCCCAATACACCACCCATGCTGAACCTTGAACCGAAGTCGTTATAGGTTATCCTCGCATCTTTCTTCCATTCTGCATTCAGCTGAGAAGACATACCGGGTTCACCCACTATTTCACGCTTGTAAACTTCATCCCTCGGAGAAGGGTTCATAGCAAAGTGATAGGATGCATTGATACCGGCTATTAGGTTTACACGGCGGATAGAATAACGGAGTGCAACCGGTAATTCTACACTCGAGTTGGTAGCAAATTCATAATAGTTTGTCCTGTCTTCGTATTTGTATGTCTTTTGATTAGTAACCGGATTTACAATTGATGAATCCATCAGTTGATTGTACTGGTTGGTTACAGATTTACCATTACCGAAGCGGTAGATATATTTCAATTCCGCGAACATGCTCCATTTTTCACTCATGGTCATAATGCCTGCTATACCAAACTGTACACCCATCATATTATAATTGCCGGTGGTGCTGGTGATACCTGCTACAATGCCCGGGCGAAGGGTAACGCCTGTCAGGTCGAGCCTCGCATTGCGTATCATCTCTTCAAACCTATTAGGATTATAACTTTTACGTTTTTTGCTCTCTGTTTTAAAATCACTTAACGGTGCGTAAGTACCTTTTTCACTAGCTGCATCCGCAGGCAGGGCCGATGCCGGGGTAATATCTGCATTTGCCGCTACTGTATTTGTATAGGTATTTGCATTGTCCGTTACCGGTATGGTTCTTTCAATACCAATTTTACCCATGTTGAAAGTATCCTCTGTACGGTACCCTTTACGGTTGCTTTCCCGGATAGCCACCATATTGAAGGAGTCAACAATACGCTGTTCTTTTTTATACCTTGGGTTTGTTTCTTCAGGGCTTAGCTTCCTTCTTTCGCTGCCCATATTGCCCGCTACTGTGTTATTAGCATTGTTGGGTTGATTGCTATTAGTAGTACCGCTATTGTATACGGTACTGCTGGTGCTACCATTAGTAGCATCACTACCCTTACCGTAATCCACCTGGAATGAAGGCATATTTTCATTAACAGAAGGTGTATAAACCATCTGATCGACAGGCAGTGTGGCAGGTTTTGTGAATACAAGGGCGCTCAAAAGCGATTTCTTGTTGATTGTCACCGAATTAACCACTTTATCAGAAGTAGCTATTACATTCTGCATTGCCTTGCTAACCTTAGCAGGTTTGCCCGTTGTAGCCGCTATCCTGTTATTCGCAGCATTAGTTGTAGCCCCATCAGCAGCAGAATTGTTTCCGTTTGTTTCCGGATTTTCAGAAACCGTATTAGAAACATTTGCATTGGCTGCTGCCGTATTCGATGCTGTAGCCGTTGAATTTGCAGTAATGTTGTCCTCTATTCCGGAAACCAAACCGCCAGATGTTTTAGGTGCGGCTGTTGCAGCACCGTTGCCGGTTTTTGCATTGTCACTAGCAGTGCGGAAAGCCTCGTAAGCTTTGTAGCTACCTACGGTAGCACTTGCCAGTAACAGCAAGCCTGCAGCATACGTAAACATACGCCTCCAGTTATACACAGCAACCACCTTTTCCGGCATCTTTTCATCCAGCAAATCCCGCATCTTCAGCCAGGCACCCGCACGCTCCTCTTCCTCACCACCGGTAAGGCGCTGTCGCAGCAGGTCATCAATATTTACCATGTTTTTATCCATATGGATAAAATTTATTTTTTAAAATGTAATTGTAGTTTTTCAATCTTGTCTTTCAATATCCTTCGCCCTTCGGAAAGGTGCCATTTGGAAGTGCCTTCGCTGATTCCTATCATTTTACCTATTTCCTTATGCGAAAATCCTTCCATCACATACATATTAAACACGTTTCGGGTAGCTTCAGGCAGCGACTGTACTAATTCCAGCAATTGGTTATAATACAATCTGTCCGCGTGGTCTTTATGTACAAACTGGTCTTTTTCCACCAGCATTATCTTTTCGTTATAACGCACATTCTGCTTCACATAGTCTGACACAGCATGAAAGACAATTTTTCTTAACCAACCTTCGAAAGAACCTTGAAACGTGTATTGCTCTATCTTCTGAAACGCTCTTAAAAAACCATTATTCAATACTTCTTCTGCCTGTTCCTGGTGATCTATATACCTTCTTACTACCCCCATCATACGTGGATAAAAGAGATGATATAACTTCTCCTGGGCCATACGTTCGTTTCGTATACACCCCTGGATGAGTTCTTGCAGCTCGCTCGTCTGACCTGGTACAGTATAAACCAATGCTATAGGCAAGTAACGGGTATTAAGATTACCAACATAATAGACTGTTTTCGTAGTCTGGCGGTTGGGTAAATAACCGTTAGATTTTTAATAATTAACGAATAGGATGAAGTATGGGCCTAAGATACACAGGACTATGATTGTTAGATATAGATAAAAATCAATATTATTTTTTGTAAATTGTTTAGTCATCATACTTACAAGCTTATCTGTACATCCGTCTGCCGCTACTCTAAGTAAATTCAAATAAACAACATAATATATTGAATATCATATGGATGCATAAAAAGCATCTAACAGATTGCACTTTATAAGCAATGGCATATTTTTTATAACCAATATATAAAATGATAAGCTATGCGAGCAATATGGAGCGGTGCAATAGGCTTCGGCCTCGTTAATATACCCGTAAAAATTTTCAGCGCAATCCAGGAAAGCAACCTGGATCTGGACATGTTGGATAAAAAAGACCATTCAAATATTAAATTTCAACGTGTAAACGAAACTACAGGCAAAGTGGTGGAATGGGGCAATATTGTAAAAGGCTATAAATATAATGACGATTATGTGGTGCTGGGTGAAGAGGATTTTAAAAAGGCGAGCCCTGAAAAGACACAAGTAATAGCCATAGAAGAGTTTGTAAAGGAAGACCAGATAGATATTATTTACCACGAAACGGTATACTATGTAGAACCTACCAAAGGCGGAGAGCGTGCCTACGCCCTGCTGCGCGAAGCGTTGAAACAAAGTGGCAAGGTAGCTTTGGGCACCTTTGTAATGCGCACGAAGGAAAACTTCTGCATGCTGAAAGCCGTAGACAATATGGTAGTACTGATAAAGCTCCGATTTCCGGAAGAGATAAGAAGTACGGACGAATTATCGCTGCCGGAAAAAGTAACGATAAAACCTGCGGAGCTGAAAATGGCAGTATCGCTGATAAACCAATTGACACCAAAACGGTTTGTGATAGATAAATATAAGGATACGTATAGCGATTCCCTGATGAAAATAATAGAAGCTAAAGCCAAAGGTAAACGTATAACTGCGCCCAAATTCAAAATAGTGAAAAACAAGACCAAGGACATTATGGCGCAACTGAAAGAAAGCATAGAGCGTAGTAAAAAAGCATCGTAATGAGCCTGACGAAGTATAAACAGAAACGAAATTTTAAAGATACCCCCGAGCCGGAAGGCAAGGTGGGGAAAGAAGACAGTAAACTGATATTTGTAGTGCAGCGGCATCATGCCTCCCACCTTCATTACGACTTCAGGCTGGAGCTGAACGGAACCCTTAAAAGCTGGGCTGTACCTAAAGGGCCATCGTTAAATCCCGCAGATAAACGCCTGGCGATGATGGTGGAAGACCACCCTATTTCTTATGCCACTTTTGAAGGGGATATTCCGGAAGGCAACTATGGTGCCGGCCATGTAGATATATGGGACCACGGCACCTACGAACCGGTGAATGAAAAAGGTGAAGCAATCAGTGCCCGTACTTTTAGCAGCGACCTGAAAAAAGGCAGTATAAAATTCCGGATGAAAGGCAGAAAACTGAAGGGCGAATTTGCATTGGTGAAAATAAAAAAAGATGCGGGTAACAGCTGGCTGCTGATAAAACACCGCGATGCACACGCTACGGACGAGGATTATAACAGCGAGGACTATGCCAAAAAATCATCATTAAAATATACAGAAGAACGACTGAGCAAAAAGACGGCGGTAAAAAAAAAGTCCCCAAGAAAAAGCCAGCAGCAGGTAAAACAAGAACTGCAAAAAGCAAGAAAGCTTAGCAATTATATCTCGCCCATGCTGGCAAAACTACACGATGAAGCTTTTGACAATGAAGACTGGGTGTATGAACTGAAATGGGATGGCTATCGTGCCATAGCTGAGATAAACGGCAAAGATAGAAAGCTGTATTCGCGCAACGGCTTGTCGTTTGAAGATAAATACCCGCAGATATTTGAAGCATTGACTGCCGTAAAAAAGAAAGTGGTGCTGGACGGAGAGGTAGTAGTATTTGACGAGCATGGTAAACCAAGCTTCCAGGCCCTGCAGCAGTTTGACCCGGCAAATCCTGCACCTATTGTATATTATGTTTTTGATGTGCTCTATATCAATGGAAAATCGGTAGAAGACAAAACACTACTGGAGCGAAAAGCGCTATTGAAAGAATTATTGCCGGAAAATGATTTTATAAAATACTGCGACCATATACAAGGTAAAGGCATTACGTTCTTCAACCAGGTAAAGAAAGCAGGCATGGAAGGCATGATAGCCAAGAATGGCAACAGCACCTATAAAGAAGGTGTGCGTACGAATGACTGGCTAAAGATAAAACATATGCTAACCGATGAGGCCGTTATTGCCGGCTATACAGCTCCCCGTGGTTCCAGGAAAAAGTTTGGTGCATTAGTATTGGGTACTTATGAAAAGGGAAAACTGGTGTATATAGGGCACACCGGTACCGGCTTTAATGAAAAAGCGCTGAAAGAAGTGTACCAGAAAATGCAACCTTTAGTAACCGATGAAAACCCATTTGGCAAACCGGTGCGGATTAATTCACCCGTAACATGGGTAAAACCACAGCTGGTTTGCAACCTGAAATATACCGAAGTGACCAGTGAAGGCAACAGGCGGCACCCGGTATTTATGGGGCTGCGGGAAGACAAGCAAGCTAAAGATGTAAAACCAGAAATAATGGCAAAACCCAATAAAGCACCCACTAAAACGGCAGCAAAAAAAGCAGCTGCGAAAAAGACAACAGCCAATAAGAAAGCTGCTGCAAAGAAAAACAGCAAAAAAGCTACAGAAGAGGCGCCTGCTGCACCTGAAACAAAGGCAGCCCTTACCAATCTAAATAAGGTTTACTGGCCAGACGAAGGCTACACAAAAGGCGATGTGATCAGGTATTATGAATCGGTGTATAAATACATAGCACCACATATAAAAGGCAAACCACAGTCGCTGCTGCGCATGCCGAATGGTATAAAAGGCCCCGCTTTTTTTCATAAAGATGCCGGCGAAAATGCTCCAGAATGGCTGGATACCTACCCTGTGTATTCTGACAGTGCAGGTAAAACAATAGACTATCTTGTATGCAACAACAAAGATTCGTTATTGTACATAGCTAACCTCGGCTGCATTGAAATAAACCCGTGGAACTCGCGGGTAGAGACACATGACAAGCCGGACTTCCTGGTTATGGACCTGGACCCTTCTGCTAAAAACACCTTTGATGAAGTAATTGAATGCGCACTGGTGATAAAAGAAATTTTTGACAAAGCAGGCGCTGACTGCTATTGCAAAACTTCAGGAGCTACAGGACTGCATGTATATGTGCCGCTGGGTACGAAATACGATTACGAGCAGGCACGCAGCTTTGCCGAGCTGATAGCGCATATAACACAGGAACAACTACCAGATACAACTACGCTGGAACGCTCCCTGAGCAAGCGTAAGAAGCACCATATTTATATAGACTACCTTCAAAATAAGGAGGGCGCTACCCTATCGTGCGCATATAGCCTGCGGCCTAAACCAGGGGCTCCGGTATCTACACCACTTGAATGGAAAGAAGTAAAACCGGGCCTGAAACCTGCCGATTTCAACATTAACAATACACTGCAGCGCATAGAAAAGAAGGGAGATCTTTTCCTCCCTACGCTGAAAAAAGGCATTGACATAGGCAAGGCGTTAAAGAATTTAGGGGCTTAGCTGTTATATTAACATTACTTAGTGAAAACTTATTTGGAATTATAGAATGTAATCTGCAACTTCGTGTTTTAGTAATTTTTTATTTAAACACAATGCAAGAAGGTACAGTAAAATTCTTCAATGAAACTAAAGGTTTTGGTTTTATTAAGCCCAATGACGGCGGTCAAGACATCTTTGTTCACGTATCAGGTCTGATAGACGAGATTCGTGAAAACGACAAGGTGACTTATGAAGTACAAAATGGTAAAAAAGGATTGAACGCGGTTAACGTAAAAGTTATCTAATTTATATTTTTAGTATCATTTGTATAGCATACCTCCGGGTATGCTTTTTTATTTTACCTGCTTACAGACAGGCCTACCAGCCAATTGATACCGGGCATGGGCCTGCCATTTACTACGGCATACTGCCTGTTCCATATGTTATTGCATTGCGCAGTAGCCTGCAACCTGAATGCAGATAACTGCTTACCGTACATAAGCTGTATGTTTCCCGTGTTATATGGCAAGAGGTATTGCGATTCATCTACGGTAACAAAACGATACCCTGTATAAGTATGGTTGTAGTTGAAATGAAAAGTCTTACAAGTAAACCCGATGTTTGCCTGCCCATTATAGCGTGGTGTGTATGGTATTTGTTTGCCTATACTGCCATCGTTAGGCGCATTACTCTTTTCTGTTGTGGCAAGCACATATGATGTATTGAGACCAATATGCCATGTCCATTTACCGGTACGATATTGCAGGTTGTTTTCTGTTTCTATACCGTGACTGTGCACAGTGGCGATGTTATGAGGTGTCCAGATGCCGCCGCCAAACCAAATGATCCAATTATGTATCTTCCTGTCGAAGTATGACAGGTCGTGCAGGAAAACCAAACGATTTGCAGGGTTTGTTTTGACGGTATAACCCACATCTTTGCTCCATCCTTGTTCCGGTTTCAATTGTTCATTA
Organism: Azovibrio restrictus; assembly: GCA_029255605.1. Classification (GTDB taxonomy): domain Bacteria; phylum Bacteroidota; class Bacteroidia; order Chitinophagales; family Chitinophagaceae; genus Polluticoccus. Next base: position 6,934 of record JANLJF010000121.1, on the reverse strand, counting down.
CCTCCGGGGTCAAAGTATAATTCATTTAATGTTGGGTTACGGTAAGTACGTTGCACATTGCCACGAACCGATAACCAAGAGGTGATGTTATAAGCAGCATTGATGCCTGGAAGTAATATGCTTTGTTCATTAATGATCTCACCACGCAAGTTGGCAGCTACCTGTAGCTTTTCTTTAAATGCTGTGTACCTGTATGCCGCTGCCAACGCATAACGGTATTGGTATTTCACATCATTTTTAGCGCGCCTTTCCAAAAGGGATATATGTACGGGGGTAAAAAGCATCCATTGATGGTGCGGGTTTTGCCTGTATTTAATACCCGCTTCGGCATATACCTGTTGCGTTACATTTTCCGGCTCCAGTTGTGCAAATGAATCCCGGTAATGCATATAATCGTGGATATAGGCCGCGCGCAGGTACAACTTTGTGCGCTCACCATCCCTATTCCAGGTGGCTGAAAGACGTGTAGCCCTATCACGCTGGTTCCTGACTGAAATGGACTCAAATAATGCTTTAGGTATTTCACGGTAATAGTTTTGATACCATGCAGTAGCACTCAGTGTATTCTTAGCATTGGCTTTATAAGCAGCCTGTACCATGGCTACCCCACTCTGTAATTTTGAATTGAGGGTTTTGTTCTCTTTATCATTATTATCTGTATAGGCAAAGTTATTTTCGGCCCGTTGTCCGTTCACATTGGCAGATACATACCAACGGGCTGTGCTTACGGAAGATTGCAACCCTAATTGGTATTGTCCAAAACTGCCGGCTACAAATGAACCAGAATGGCGGACAGCTATAGCGGTATCAAATACGGGTTGTGCATTTTCAACCACCAGTGCCCCACCAATATTGCCACTACCCCACAATGCTGCGGAACCACCATATACAATGTTAACCTTGTTCAATAAGGATACCGGCAAAAGTGATACATCGGACAGACCTAATGCTGCATTTTGCAGGGGTATGCCATTCCAATACACCTGCGACTGGGCAGCGGAAGCACCACGAAAATTGAGAGTTGCTAAGCCATTAAAACCATACGACTTTACAAAAACAGGCACTTGTTGCGATAACAGGTTGGCCACACTCTGAAAGCGATACTGCTGCAACGTGATGCTATCTATTGTCGTTATTTTTTGCCCCGGCGAGAAGATGTTAATACGTTCATCTGCCGATACCTGCTGCCTGCGTTTGGATTTTACTTTTATTTCCTGAAGGGTGTCCGTATGCTTTTGTGCAGTAGCTATGAAAAAGGAGAATAGCATCGCTGGTAGCAATGCTATTCGTACTAAAATATGGGGATGATAACGCAAGGCTACCATATCAATCGAAATAGAAATGACCCGGACCGACACCAACGCTGAACTGGCCGGTTTTATTACCCGCCGCGCCATACATGTAAACTGCACCTTTTTGAATAAAGCCTTTAGGGTCGCCAATATATATATTACCGTTAACGGGGTGAATACCTAAAGCCCAAAAATACTGATATTGCTGTGCCTGTATAAATGGCGTTTGCGGCAGCCCTGCATCCTCTGTACCCATTCTGTAAATGCCATTATTGTCTGTACCACCACTGTAGTTTACAGCTATGTAGTACAGCTTGTCGCCTGTATTATTGAATACCGGCTTTATCACATCTGCCTTTTCAGGGAAGTGATATGATTTTACAACATTGTCATTAGCATCCAACACTGTGAATGCGGCAGGCTTTCCTTTAGGTACATTGCCTGAAAGCACCCACAGCCTGTTATGCTTGTCTATTACGGCTTTCTGGGGGGCACGCCCGGCAATACTTATTGTTTTTTCTATTTTATCAATCGCAGGGTCTATGGTATATACATTTCCACAAGCCGTATCCCAGGTGCAGATGTAGGCTTTATTATTATACATCGCCATACCCTCGGGGTTTTGATAAGGCATGGTAATACTGCCTGTTACCTGCAGCGATTGTGGGTTAATGATGTATACTTTATTACTGAAAAGCGTGGAAACATATGCTTTATCGGCACTTATGGGCAAGATAAAACGAGGCTTTGGGATATCTATCGAGCCCACCTGTTTGCGGTCTGCACGATTCAGTACTATTATCTTATCTGAATTATTGATGCAAAGGAAAAACTTATCCTCTATACGCACCATGCTTTGGAATACATCGCCCAATGAAGCATTGCTGTTGGCAACTGCATATACATCTTCGTAAGCTATACCTGCATGGGTATCATACATGCTTAGTTTACTGTTACCGTTGCCAAGGCTGCCTTCGCATACTACATACACATTACCTGTAGCGGTATCTGTAGTATTGGTGGGCGGTGGTGCAACAGGGGCAGAAGGTTTGTCCTTTACGCACGCCGAAAACAGCAGTGCATAAAGGACAAGTACCCGAATTATAGTTTGGTTATTTTTTCCACCCATTTATTACCGTTTGTATCGGCCACTACCAGGTAGTATATACCCTGTTGCAACGATGCCAATGATATAATGTTATTTCCACCAGCCAGCGTATGTTGCTGCATTGTTTTACCTGTTACATCTGTAACGGTGGCTGTAAAGGTACCTGATTGCTGCTTGAGCGACACTGTAAGCACATCGCTAGCAGGGTTTGGATATACCAGCATTTCTATACCCATAGCAGCTATACTACGTACAGATGTTGGTTTCAGATACAGGGCAGCTACTGCATCCAGGTCGAAACCGCCACTTGGGATAGCTGTAGCGTATGGGTCATTTATCCTGCGGCCATCTTTATCACGAGAGCCATTACCACCTATAGAACCTATAGCATCTACAATACGGATATGTGAGATGTTATCAACATCCAGCCCTGCAGTGCCTTTCAGCTCTTCCAAATCGAACGGTGTACCGAAACCACTGATATACTTACCGGCCAGGTTATTTATCTGGCGGGCGTTGCTGTAAACACCGGCCACCGGTACCTGTACGCTATCTATATAGCATGAAGCAGGGAAACGGAAGTAGTTGATACCATCTGAGCTTACTTCTACAAATCCCAGCTCCAGGAAGGCTTCTTCAGGATTTAATGGATTTACAAAACCATTTTCAAACACTGCAAAGTCCGGGCCTGCGCCATTGTATATTTTGCTTTCGAATGTAACTACGGCTACGCCGCTATCACCAAGGCTCATAATAGTATTATCTGCCACACCGGTAACCAAAGTGCTATCACCTGCCGTAACCGGGCCTTGCGCTTTGTCGGCTATATCCATCCAGCCACGCTGCACGGTACATTTATTAGCCCAGCCTGCTATTGCCGTGCTTGTTTTAGCAATCGCTGTGCTGCCTGTTACATTAGCCTGCGGGGCATAAGGATAGATATTTTCCTCCGTAGTGAAATTATCAATGCAGAAGGTAGCGGGTGTATTCATACCCCACATACCCATATCGCTGGAGCTAAGGCTGAAAGACAGGCTATCTACTTTGCCCAGTGGCAGCAGGTTTACCCATGTCCAGTCTCTCAACATATAGTCATCAGCATTGTTGGTAAAACGATAATCAGCAAGATATACTTCAACGCTATCTGCTTTTTCTACGCCATTATGATACCCTCTTACCACCAATTTAAACCAGTCGGCATCGTTACCGGTACTACCACCAAACTTTTTGGCAGCGAAGTCGCCATCGCGCATGCTGTTATATGCATAGGTAGAATTGGTAACATAAAAACCTTTGGCAAATTTACCTTCCGCTGCACCTGTCAATTTCAGGAAATTGGGGATACCTGAAAAGCCATTGGCTACTATATAATTGTTTGAACCATTGTAACCAGTGCCTGCTTTGGCAGCATACATATTTCCAAAACCACTGGTAACACTGTCTTTTACATTTGAATAGGTAAACCCTGAATTCCACGAACCATAACCACCGCAGCAAGTATCATATACATAAGGAAAATAAGCCAGGCCGCTATTGAAACCAAGGTCAACACCGGGTATGGTGCTGTTCTCGTAAAAAGTATCTGCCTTCGGCAGTACCAGGTTCTCAAAGTCAGACACGGTTTGTGCCTGTGCTGTGGCTATTGCAGCCGTAGCAAAAAGTGCAAGTGTAAATCTGCGCATAGAAAATGATTTAAACATTTTTTAAATGCAGCTTTGGAAAATTGATTCAGATACAGAAAAAAGCGATACTAACAGAGCAATGCCTTTGTCTTACCTGTGCTTTTATTCCCGAAAGCAGCGATAAGTAAATAATAAACCAAAGGCAGGTCTTCTGACTCGCTTCACCGGTTGCGGCCTTCCCGTCTGCAGACAGTGGCTGAGGATACAACAGGCTAAAAATGAAGCTTACAGCATCGGGTAATGTCCAGGATTTGCACCTGATTCCCTTTTCATTCCGGTTGTGATACGGAAACCTTTGCTGCGGCAAAAGTAAAATCTAAATGGGTAAATCGCAAAAACAATTTATGTATAGGCTACTGACCTGTACCAGATCGTTGCCTGATGGCTTCATACAATATCATACCTGCGGCAACTGATACATTTAAGGAGTCGAAATTAACCGCCATGGGTATGCGTATCAGCTTATCGGCACGTTTCAATACATCTTTACTGATGCCCGTATCTTCTGCCCCCATAACAACGCAGGAAGGAATGGTCAAGTCTGACTCATATACAGGCACACTACCCCTCATTTCCGTACCCAATACCTGTATGCCATTCAACCGCAGCACATCTATAGCCTGCGGAACGGAGGGTATACGGCACAGCATTATCTTATGCAATGCACCCGCAGATGTTTTGATAGCCTCTTCGGTAAGTGAGGCTGATGAAGATGTAGGCAATATGATACCCTGCGCACCGCAACACCATGCACTGCGGGCTATAGCGCCTACATTGCGCACATCGGTAACGCCATCGAGAAGAATGAACAAGGGTACATCCCCCTTGTCTACCACCATAGATATAGCATCCTGCAGCTCCACATATTGCAGCAGGCTGGTCCATGCCACTACGCCCTGGTGTTGGGCACGCGTCATACTATCCAGCTTTTCTACCGGCACCTGGCTGATGGGAATATGCCTTTCCCTTGCCAATTGCTTTATAGCAGTTATCTCCGGGCCCGATGCTGTGCGCAACATGAATATCTTTTCGATAGCAGTGCCTTGCTGAATGGCTTCGAGCAATGGTTTGCGGCCTATAAGCAAAGGCAGTGAGCGTGCAGGTTTCATTGCTGCAAAAGTAAACTAATTGTTGGTCTTGCCTGTATTTTCATCAACCGGTGTTTGATAAGCTGAAAGGCAAGCCGGACAAAGGCAATTATCAAAATTATCCTTTAGTTCGTTTAGTGTTTCCATGCTTAGTGTCAGCCCTTCGCACCAACAGCCGCGTACATCATTACTGCAGCCGAATGGCTGTTTACACTTAGAGCAATATTTAGTAGTTGGCATGCTACAATATTAGTACTAATGCAAAGGATATTCAAAATGGAGGCTATCGCGTTTGTACACAAAATCGAGAGATACTGCTTGGGCAGCAGTGTAGCCGAATGTTACCGGTAAAATACCAGTGGTGGAACCAATACCAATACCTTTATAGAAATACCTAAGATTTTTGTCGTATATATTTATCATACTCCAACTTTTCATCTTTTCACCACCGACTACATAGCCCTCGACATCCGAAATATTCATTAATGGCCATGTAGGAAATGGTGTTATCTGGCCATTGTTTTTATTATCTGAAAAATCACAAACCAAATAATTACCCGGTGCATATATCCTTTGTGCTATTGTATCTTCCCGTAAATAAAGTGATGATTTTTGATAATAAGGCTTTTCCGAATAAGGGTCTATGACTTTGGACTCTACATCGTAAACATGGTATGTAAATGAATCTACGACAATATCTTTCCCTGTACTGGTTATTATATAATAGGCATTATACATTTGATCTTTAAACCCTTCAATATTCAAATCTGCTGGATCAGCAAACGGAAAGCAATCATTATCTGCAATAATATGCACATACCATTTAGCGTCTTTGGTAGGTATAAGGGCGAACTCTCTTTCCGAAGGAACAAATGGTTTTGATGGTTCAAGTGCTCCTTTTTTATTGCAGGAAAAGAGGAAAAGGGCGAATGCTGCAAGCAATAAGGTTGGTTTCATAGAATGGATTTGAAAAATGAAAATACTACCCGGAAGTAAAAAAGGCAACCCTAACGGCTGCCTTTTACTCAATATTACAATTTGTTGACTATCCCATGTTGTGAAACACACGCTGTACGTCATCATCCTGCTCTACGCGCTCTATCAGTTTAAACACATCTTCTGCCTGCTCTTCGGTTACCTCTACCGTGTTCAGCGGTAGCCATTCCAACTCTGATGAAAGCGGTGTGATGCCTTTTTCTTCCAGCGCCTTTTGCATATTGCCAAAATCTTCAAAAGCGCAACGTACTATCAGGTTGCCTTCGCTGTCTTCACCCAGTTCTTCCAGGCCAAAGTCTATCAGTTCCAGTTCCAGCTCATCAGCACTCAGGCCTTCAGCATTCAGTTTGAAAACACCGAGGTGCTTGAACAGGAAGCCTACCGAACCACTATTGCCCAGGTTGCCACCACCTTTATTGAAGTGAGAACGAACGTTGGCTACCGTACGGGTAGTATTATCGGTAGCGGTTTCTACCAGTATGGCTACACCATGCGGTGCATAGCCTTCATACAATACCTCATCATAGTTGCTGGTATCTTTGCCCAATGCATTTTTGATAGCACCTTCAATACGGTCTTTCGGCATGTTTACCGATTTTGCGTTTTGCATGATGCGGCGCAGCATAGGGTTGGTGGCAGGTTCAGCCCCTCCTTTCTTTACAGCAATAGCTATCTCTTTACCAATGCGGGTAAACTGCTTTGCCATACGGTCGTAGCGGGCAAACACGTTGTAGATTACGACCGCTGGAATCGCTGCGACCAGCCCCA
>JANLJF010000120.1 GCA_029255605.1 Azovibrio restrictus | reverse complement strand
ATTAGCACTACAGTCGATATATATCTACAAGCACCCTGCAATTGTAGCAAATGTTTCGTATCTCAGTTTTTCTATTGCTCTGTATGTAATACTAGGAGCTGGCCTGGTATATGCTATGTACTACGTGCGTAAAAATGTGCTACGCCGCGTAAAACGCGAGCAGAGCGTATTGTATCTGGCAAGTCGCTATAGAACCATGATCGAAGACTCAGGGATTACAATACTAAATACAGATGCCAATGGTTTCATCACTTTCGTAAGTGAAAATGCAGAGCGCCTTTCGGGTTTTACACCGTCTGCTATGGTTGGTTTGCACATCACACAATGTATGCCACATGAATTCAGGGAATATATTAATGAAACAATAGCGCGCACGGTAGATGGCGAAGTAATGGAGCAGACCCTGGAAGTGCAGATATATACTAAAGCCCATGTAAAAAAATGGATAGGCTGCAAGCTCTACTTTATGATGAATGAAGACGGAGGCTTTAAAGACCTCCAGTTCATAATATGGGATAATGAAAAGAATAAAACGCTGGCGCTGGAACTGGAAAAAGCGGAGGAACAGCGTAGGCACCAGCAGCAACTATTACAGGCTGTTATTGATAACAATCCTAACATTATCTATGTAAAAGACCTGGAAGGCAAGTACTTGCTGATGAACCGTAAACTGAAAGAAATGGTAGATATTTCGCCGGACAGGGATGTACACACCATTTCTGAGGAAGATGTTTTCAAGTATAACCGCAACGGCCTTGAAAACTATCGCAGGCTACATCGGCTGGTAATAGAAAGCAAACAGACGATGGCCTTTGAAGAAACTTTCTCACATAAAGACACTGAAAAATACTTCTATATAATGAAGTTTCCTGTGCTGGATGAGAATAGCAATACCATCTATGTATGCGGTGTGTCTGTAGACATTACAGAGCTTAAAAAGGCGCAGCTTGAAATGATAGATGCCCGCGAAGAAGCGCTGCAGGCCAAAGAAGCTCAGGAAAATTTCCTGGCAAATATGAGCCATGAGATACGCACACCTATGAATGGTGTGATGGGTATGGGCAACCTGTTGTTGGATACATCACTGAATGATGTGCAAAAAGAGTATGTACAGTCTATCAAAGAATCAGCAGAAAACCTGTTGAGCATCATCAATGACCTGCTTGATTTCTCTAAAATAAAGTCAGGCAAATTTCATATCGATGTCAATGACTTCAATATTGCCGATACGGTACGAAAAGCCATCTACCCATTGCAGGTAAAAGCTCAGGAGAAGAACCTGGCGCTCAACTGCCTGATAGATACCGGCGTACCGGAAGTAGTAACAGGCGATGCCCTCCGCCTACAGCAGATGATCATCAATCTGACTGCCAATGCAGTTAAATTTACATCAGAAGGGGCTATCACGGTTAAGCTTTATCCTATTAAGCAGAATGACAATGATATGCTACTTGGAATTGACGTAGCAGATACCGGCATAGGGCTACCGGCTGATAAGCTGGATAAAGTTTTTGAACTGTATACCCAGGTAGACAAAAATACATCGCGCATATATGGCGGTACCGGTTTGGGCCTTGCCATTGTAAAACAACTGGCCGAACTACAAAACGGTACGGTAAGTGTGAAAAGCGAATACGGCAAAGGCTCTGTATTTACACTACAAATACCTTATAAAATAAAACAACAGGCGGTTAAGAAAGTAGAAATATCCAGCGTAGCGCAGCAAACAGGTTTATTGCAAGGGGTTAAGGTGCTGGTAGCGGAAGATAACCTGATTAATCAAAAGGTGGTACTTTATACCCTAAAAAACCAGGGGGCCGATGTAATCATGACCAATAATGGTAAAGAAGCCATTGATACTTTGGCAGTTGATAAATGTGATATTGTGTTGATGGACCTGCAAATGCCTGAAATGGACGGCTATCAAGCTACCACATATATAC
>JANLJF010000119.1 GCA_029255605.1 Azovibrio restrictus | reverse complement strand
GGATGAAAGCTGGATGCTGGAAAATATCCTGTTCGTGTTCAAAAATTCGCAGTTGTTGCTAATGGGTGTAAGCACAATGGAAGCTTATATGGTATTTTTCGAAAGTGTTACCAAGGTATCTCAATACCCATCCATTAAGGTAGGGCTTGACCAGTCGCAGTTTATCGACAAAACTTTTACATACCAAATGCTTCCGCAAATAAACATCTATGATAAAGACAGGAAGCTCATCAAGATATTTACGGGAGATACGCCGATAGATTCGCTGAAGCCATATATAGAATAACTATGGCCTGAAAAAGTACATAAAATAAAAGCGTAGCAGAGGCTACGCTTTTATTTTTAGCCTTAGGCTACACTTTGTTTTTTAATGTAATCGCGGATCTTGCGCACATAATCAAAATATCCTCTTTCCATCCGCAACCAAAATATCAGGAATATCACTAACCCGATGCCGGCAAAAGTATATGTATAGTTCATATACTCAGCACCGGAAATAAGGGTAACTGCGGCTGCTACAAACAGGAAGAAACAAAACACAACAATCAATAAAGGACCACCTGAATCGATTTTGCGCATTTTTGAATTAATCACAATCTGGGTTTTATCCCCTTTGCCATTAAATTCAACATGTGTTATAGGTAAAGTTTTGATTTCGTTATCTTGCTCTGCATGAGGGATAATTCTGATAACGCGATCATTTTCGAAAACTTCAAAGTCCATATTATGTACTTTGACATGCTTGCCAACTAGGCGCCCTTTTATATCGTCTGGACGCATATTGGACTGGTACCGGTAAGTTCGTGAGAATATCATAGGCACTCATTTTTGGTTAAAGAACTACTATATATGAAAGTTAAACACATTTTTCCGCGTCTACAATTTAGATGCATTAAAATTTGAACTTCTTTTTTAATGTGTTCAAAAAGCGTGCCACTCAACGTTTACAAAAAACTAAAAAACAAACACTTAGAAATAAGTGTAAATGCTATTTTCCTTTTACACAAAAGTGTAAAAAATCAGAAATTGAAAACTGAACAATGATGTATTTATTTACCGGAGCCTATCATCTGGTAATAGTGTTGTACCATATTCTTGTAATATGGTTTCAACTGTGCGGGAACTGTTTTATACTGTTCTAAAAGTTGTTTGCGCTCATTCATATACTTCTGCAGCTCAGGTGGCACAGGCCTGCTGATATTCTCAGGGTTCTTTGATGCTCGCTTGTTATCCTGCTCCTGCTCGCGCATAGATTTTTCTGCCTCCAGCAGCCTGGTCAATATTTCACGCTGGCGTAGCACCATTTCATTGGTCATGCGTTTATTCACCAGGTCTGTTTCCACCTTGTCCATTCGTTCTTGTATTTCTTTCAGCTCTTTCGCATTGCCCATGCCTTTGCTATTCAGCAGGCTGTTTAGCTCCTGCAGTTGCCTCCTGATAGCTGCTTGCTGCTGAGCCATGCGGGCCAGTTGCTCTGCATCACCATATTCACCTTCTCCCTGCGTTTTATTACTCTGCCCTGGCTTTTGTTCTTTACCTTGTTCACTGCCTTTATTCTCACCATCGCGCTGTTGCTTGGCATTTTGCATTTGTTGCATCGCATTGCCCAGTTCTTTTTGCCTGGTGATGATATCGCTCATTTGTTTGCCGCTACCTTGTTTTGGTGTCATACCACCGGGATTATTACACTGGCCCTTGTTTTGGCTCTGGGCCTGGCTTTGTGCCTCCATCAGGTTCGATAGCATTTCATTCAGCATCAATGCCAGGTTATTGGTATGCGTCATCGCATACTGCTGGCTGATCAATGCATCTGAAATGCGCCTGTTGCCCAGGTTTTCTGTCGCGGCACTCATGTTCCGCTCCAGTTGTGTAGTTTCCTTATTTACTTGCGCCGATAGTTTTGCCGATTTCTTACTTAATTCAAAAAGGCTATCACGTATCATGCGCGAATTGCTATGCAGTCTTTTTTGTTCCTGTTGATTAACTACATGTCCTTGCGTGGTTACCGGGGTAACCTTTGCTTTATTCATCAACTGCTCCTGGTCGAACGAAAGACGCACCAGGTTAGTCAATATCTGTCGCACGGTCCTTATATCTTTCTGGATCATTTGTATATCCATTCCATTAGCAGCCTGGCGCAAGCTCTGGGCCATACTTTGCAGGTTCTGCGCCGCTTTGCTCTGCGACTGGCTCGACTGCTTGCTTTGCCCTTTATCCAGTTGCTGCTTGCTATCCTGCATGTTTTGCTGTGCATCACTACCCTGTTTTGCCATGTTCTGCATGTCCTGCTTCTTATCCATGCCTTCGTTCATCTTTTCCATCTCCTTCATATCCTTGTTCATGGCTTCATCCAGTTCTTTCTTCAGGCCCTCCTGTTCTTTGCTTAGTTGTTCGCCACTCTTCTTATTCTTATCCGTCTGGTCTTTCAGGTTGTTTTGCTTATTGGCGAGGTCTTCCATTTTATTGGCAAGGTCTTCCATGCGCATCTGCATTTCCAGTTGCTTCATCAGTTCCTGCATACGCTGCAGGTCCATATTAAAGAGCTTATTTTCCTGCTCCAACTGCTTCATCACATCAAAAGCATTTTCCTTGTTCAGTTTCTGCATCAGTTCCTGCAGCTTCTTCATTTGTTCTTTCAGCTCATTATCCAGCAGGTTGTCCATCTGCTTTTGCAGTTCCTGCTGTTTATCTTTCAGGTCTTCGCTATATTGTTTCTGGGCACTTTGCTGCACTTGTTCATCCAGTCGCTTCTTTACGTTTTCCAACTGGTTTTTCAGGTTGTCTTGCATCTTGGCCAGGTCCTGCATGTTCTGTTTTTGCTCCCAGCCCATATCTGTGTTACTCAGCAGTTTACTCTGCAGGTCTTTATATTCATTCTGCAGTTTTTCAGTCTGGTCAGAACTGCTGCTGAGGCCGGAATTTATCTGGTTGGCATTTTCCTGTATGGCAGAGTCCAATTGTTCCGGGTTATACATGTGATATGCCATTACCTCGCTACGCGTGGCCTTACTGCCATGCACGCCATCATTATCCCAGGCCTCTATATAATAATTCACCTTCTGCCCCGGCTGCAGGTTAAAAACGCTGATATCGAAATAGTGCTGGAAGGCTGTAAGACTGCCCTGAGACACCTGTAATGGCACAGCCTTCGACGATAACACCTGGTTCTGCGCATTGGTGAGTTGGTAATGAAAGAGTACTTTTGTAACACTGTAATCGTCACCCGCTGTGCCGCTCAGTAATATCTGCTTGCCCGATACTGTATCTCTAAACTCCTGTAATTGTATGACCGGGTATTGGTCCGGAACCACTTTTACCGTGTATTTATAACTATCTACAATGGCCGTCTTGTTGTTCTTCAATGCCAGTGTATAACTCGTATCATTCATAAACCGGAACTGCGAGCCAAAAATGTTCACCTGTTTGGGTAATTGTATCGGCTGGCCATCGCCAAACTTTATGGTCGCTTCATCCGTATGTTCTGCTACAAATGCCCAGCTCACTACTGTGCCTTCCGGCAAGGTCATATCACCAAGGCTATTTCTTTGTTCATCTTTCCTCCCGGTATAATCCGGATAATTCAGTTTTACATTAAAAGCTTTCAATACCGGCTTTTGCGCTACCGCAATGGTATATGGTTTAGAATAGAAACCTGCGGCATATAACTTAAATGGTACCGCATCCGTCACATTACGGAATGTATATTCATACGTATGCTTTCCTGTTGATTGCATGGGCAACCTGTCATCGCCCAGCGCTACATACACCTCTGCAGGTAAGGCGTCGCCTTCCATCGTTACCTGCAGGGTAAAATCAGCATTTCGCACTGCCTGCAGGTTGGTATTTTTCACCACAAAACGAAATGGTGCCGGCTTTTCAAATGTTTTAGTGGGTTGCAATAATCGCTTTGAACCATCTTTAAATACATTCGGCGCAGCTACTAATAGAAACACACCGGCCAGCAGCACGGGCAGCAGGTATGGCAGGTATTTCTTGTTTTTGGAAAGATCTACGGCCCCTGTAAATGGTACTACAGATATCAGTGCCGCCTTCTGGTCTATACTGGCAGCTATCAGGTCGCGGCTGGTATAGCCATCGTGCTGTCGGTTCAGTTGCAGAATGTTCAGCAGTTTATCACTCACCTCTGGAAAGTGTGTGCCAATGATACCCGCGGCCTGCTCATGCGAAATGACATTGCCCAGCTTTCGCATATGCAGCAGCGGCAGTATGATGAACCATACTAATGCAGAAATACCGCACAGTACAAATGCAGACACAATACCTACCTTCAGCCATGCCGGCAGGTAGAAGTAATATTCACCAATGGTAGCTATAAGTATATAGGCAATAACACAGGTAGATAATATCAGCGCCCCCCTCAACAATTGGTTAGCATAATACTTCCGTATAAATGCATCTAACCGCGATATGAGCAAATCATAATTGTTCATAAAATACCCTGATACGCAATATAACGGAATTTATGTTGCCTAAATCCTAAAAATAGACCATATATGTACCTTTGCACCCACAGACAGGATTTAAGACATGATGCTATTATACCCTGCGCACGCCGCAGAAGCTTTGGAGTTTAACAAGGTGGCCCAGTTACTGAAACTAAAATGCCGTACAGATGCCGCGCGCGAACGCGTGGAAACTTTACGTTTTCATACCCGTATAGAATATGTAGAAAAGGCACTGATGCAAACAAGGGAATTCAAATCGATACTAATGAGTGGCGATTACTTCCCTAATGATTTTACACGCAACATAGAAAAGGAGTTAAAACTATTATCCATATCCGGTGCCGTACTGTCCAGCGAGCAGTTGTTATGGCTGCAACAGTTGGCATTATCGGTGCGCGATATGCTCAATTGGTTTAAGAACCACGATAAGCTGTTTCCAAACCTGCAGGCACTTACCGAGAAGATAGAATACGAGAAAAAGATAAACGAAACCATCAGTTCGGTAATTGATGAAATGGGAAATGTGCGTGACAATGCTTCGCGAGAACTGATGAGCATCCGTGCCGAACTGGCCAGTTCAAGACAGGAATTGCGTAAGATGTTTGAAAGCGTACTACGCAAGCTGAACAAACAGGGCTACCTGGCCGATATTGCCGAAGGCTTTTTGAACGGCAGGCGCGTGGTAGCTGTGTTTGCCGAGCATAAACGCATTGTAAAAGGCATCCATCACGGTGAAAGCGATTCGCAACGTACGGTTTTCATTGAGCCGGAGGAAACCATCGAACTGAATAATGAAGTAGCCTCGCTGGAAAGGGCCGAGGCGCGAGAGATACAGCGCATACTGGCACAAACCACGGCTACACTTTCCGGCTGGCATCCGCAGTTGGACTCATATTATCACCTGAGCGGTCTGTACGATTTCATTCGCGCCAAGGCCATGCTGGCCATGGATATGCAGGCAGAAATGCCACGGCTGAGCCCGCACCCCCATGTAGACCTGGTAAAAGCACAGCACCCACTGCTACTACTGCACAACAACAGGGAAGGCAAACCCACCATTCCCCTGTATATGCAACTGGACAAAAACAAACGTATACTGATAATAAGCGGCCCCAATGCCGGTGGTAAAACAGTATCGATGAAAACAGTGGGCTTGCTGCAACTGATGACGCAGGCTGGTTTGCTGATACCCGCATCGTCCGATTCTGAGATAGGCATCTTTAAGCAGATGATGATACACATTGGCGATACGCAAAGTATAGAACACGAACTAAGTACCTACAGCGCCCACCTGCGCGATATGAAATACTTCATGGACTTTGCCAATGGTAAAACCCTCTTCTTCATAGACGAATTGGGTAGTGGTTCCGACCCTAACCTGGGCGGTGCTTTTGCCGAGGCTATTGTAGAAGAGCTGGCTCGCAGGCATGCCCTGGGCATCATTACCACCCACTACCTCAACCTGAAAGTGATGGCGGGTAAAGTGCAAGGCATCCTGAACGGTGCTATGGCCTTTGATGAGGACAAGTTGGAGCCTTTATACCAACTCACCATTGGCAAGCCGGGTAGCTCTTACACCTTTGCCATCGCACAACGCAGCGGGCTGCCACAGCCTATTATAGACCGTGCACGTCAACTGACAGAGCGTGGCCACTTCAAGCTGGATAAGATGCTGCACCAAACAGAACAGCAATCTCAAAAGCTGGCAAACAAAGAGAAAGAACTGGACAAGCTGCTGAAGAAGAACAAGGAGCTGGAAAAAGACTTTGAACGCCTGATAGATAAAGAAGCCAAAGAGCAGCAGTACAATACGCTGAAGCTGCAAAACAAGATAAAGAAGGAGGAACTGGATTACCTGCGCGATATGGAACGCAAGTTCAAGCAGATCATCCACGACTGGAAAAAGGCCGATAATAAAGGCGAAGTAATAACGGCTGCCGAAAATGTGCTCTTCAAACGCAGGCAAGTAGCTGCCAATACTGCCATGGCCAGGAAAGCGGATAAGAACTATGATGTAGTGGGTGGGGAGCCCAAACCGGGAGACATGGTACGCAATAAGGATAACCACCAGGTAGGTAAACTAACCGAGATACGCGGCAAGAAAGCTATTGTTACTATTGGGCAGATGCCTTTCAATGTAACGCTGGATGAGTGGGTGGTAGTAAAGAAAAAAGAACAGCCGCAAGGGAAGAAAAAGAAATAAGCGATTCAATTGAATCGCTTATTTCTTTCAGCTCATTTCCTTCACCAGGCTACCCAGTTTCTTAAGCGCCCTTTCTACCTGCGGTGTCCATTGCATGCCGTAGCTCAACCGCATACAGTTGCGGTAGCGGTCTTGCAGGGTAAACATACTGCCGGGCGCAATACTTATTTTATGTAGCATCGCCTCTTGATATAGTTGGTAGGTATCTATGTGTTTATCCAGTTCCAGCCACAATATAAAGCCACCTTTAGGGTTACTCAGCTTCGTGCTTTCGGGAAAGTAATCGCCGATGGCGCGGGTAAAATGCAGGCAGTTAGCATGCAGTGTTTGCCTCAGCTTGCGCAGGTGGTGCTCATACCTGCCCGTGGCCAGGAAGTTGGCGATAGCCGCCTGCTGCATGGTGGGCGATGTAATACTGTGGTATAGCTTCAGCCGCTTTATCTTTTCCTTATACTTGTCCGATGCCGCTACCCAGCCTACCCTATATCCCGGCGCCAGTGTTTTAGATACGGAGCTGCACCACAGCACATTGCCCTCTTCATCAAAACTCTTGCATGGCCGCGGCCTTTGCTGGCCAAAATAGATGTCCCCATACAGGTCGTCTTCTATCAACGGCACACCGTGCATCGATAGCAGCTTTACCAATGCTTCCTTCTGCTCATCGGGCATGCAATAGCCCAGCGGGTTGCTGAAGTTGGTTACAAAGAAGCAGGCCTTTACATTATGCTTTTGCAGCGCACGTTTTACATCATCAGGGTCCACACCTGTATGCGGGTCTGTTGGTAGCTCTATCACCTTTATACCTATGCTCTGTGCAAAGCGCAGCGTACCAAAATACACCGGGCTTTCTACCGCTATGGTATCACCCGGTTTGGTAATCGCCATCAGGCAATACGATATGGCATTCATGCACCCCGCCGTAGACACAATATCATCTGCAGTTATCTCGCTACCCCACTGCCTTGTCCACTGTGCTACCTGCGTGCGCAATAAAGTATTACCCTGCACATGCTCGTAAGACGTTCCATTGGCAGGCAGTTCACGCAATGCCTGCACCATTGCCTTATTCAGTTTCGCTAATGGCAGTATCTCAGGTGCCGGCACGCCCAATGAAAATTTCGTAACGCCTGGCATCACGAAGTCATCATATACTTCCGATATGATGGCTTCCACATTCTTATTCTTCAGCGTCAGCGCAGGGTTACTCTTCTCCAATGGCTTCGGGAAACGCGATGGGTTGTAGCAAACATAATACCCACTCTGCGGCCGCGATTCTATCAGCCCCTTGCCTTCCAAATGGTAATAGGCCTGCAGCGTAGTGCTCACACTAATACCATGTTGCTTGCTCAGGATGCGCACCGATGGCAACTTATCACCTATATTCAGCACCTTGTCCATTATCTGCCGTTCTATGTTTTCAGATACATGCAGGTACAAGTGCTCTGTCTTTCCTTTTAACAATTTTTTCATACCATTTCAAACTGTTATGGTCGAAATTACGAAAATTGTATCTGTTTTGTTCACACCAATAATCTCATTTTTGCAGTGGATTTATTAAAGAACTTGGCACCACACCAATATGGAGAATCACACTAGGGCATACCTCGCACTCATTTTTATATGCATTGTTTGGGGTACTACTTATTTAGCACTTAGGGTAGCCGTAATGCACTACCCTGCATTTTTATTTGCAGCTATACGGCAAACGGTTTCTGCCGTCATCATCATGGCCATCGGGCTCATCATAAGCCGCAAGGTCGATCTGTCACGAAAAAACATTCTCCATCAGGGTATCGTTGGTTTCCTGCTCATTACATTAGGCAATGGCCTGGTTTCCTGGGGCGAACGTTATGTACCCAGCGGCGTAGCTGCATTGATATGCTCCCTGATGCCTATTGTCACTGTCATCATCAACCTGTCTTCATCAAAAAGAGAAAAGATAAACCTGCCTATCGCATTGGGTATGCTTATCGGCTTCACCGGTGTAGGGCTTATATTCCGTGATAACATTTCCGATTTCAGCAACCCTTCTTATTTATCCGGCATAGCTTGCATATTTGTAGCCACTACCAGTTGGGCCATTGGTAGTGTATATAATAAGAAAGGTAGCTCTAAAGTAAACCCCATCTTCAATTCAGGCCTTCAATTATTGATAGGTGGTGCTTTCCTGTATATCATCAGCCCTATGGCCGATGACTATAGCAAAATGGAACTTTTCCATCCGGATGTTATCTGGTCGCTGGCATATCTTATAGTGTTTGGCTCTGTAATGGCCTATACAGCTTATATGTACACGCTGAAAGAATTACCCGTTGGCATCGTTTCGCTCTATGCTTACGTCAACCCGCTGGTAGCCGTTATACTTGGCTATCTGTTACTCAATGAGCAACTAACTTGGTTCACTGCGTTATCTTTTGTTACCATCATGCTGGGCGTGTTTATGGTCAACCAGGGTTATCGCAAACAACATAAAGAAAAACAGGAAGAGAAAGCAGCATTGCAAACCATTCCTGAAGTAGAATAATAACAATAAAAAACCATTTGTTATGGAGTACTCAATCTCAATTTCAGCGCAACCTGAAAGAGCTGTTAAAGACACAAAGTCTATCCCATTTGGCCAGCAACCTACGGAGCACATGTTTGTTTCCGAATACCGCGATGGCCGGTGGCAGAACAGCCGCATCGTACCCTTTGCCGATCTTACCATGAGCCCCATAGCTTTATGTCTGCATTATGGCCAAACGGTGTTCGAAGGCATGAAGGCATTTGCAATGAATGATGGGCACATCAATATCTTCAGGCCGGAGAAGCATTACCAACGCTTCAACAAATCGCTGGAACGGATGTGTATGCCGCAGGTACCTAAGGGTCTGTTTATGGAAGCACTCCATCAATTGGTGCAGCTCGATGGCAGTTGGGTACCTACCGAAATGGACGGCTCTTTATACATCCGTCCGTTTATGATAGCCACAGAAAGCAGGCTGGGTGTAAAAATATCAGATGAATACCTGTTCATGATTGTATGTACGCCGGCCTACCAATACTATGCTAAGCCACTGAAAGTAAAGGTGGAAGATAAATATGTACGCGCTGCAGATGGCGGCACGGGCTTTGCCAAATGCGGTGGCAACTACGGGGGTTCCTTCTATCCTACACAACTGGCACGCGAAGCGGGTTACGACCAAGTGCTTTGGACCGATAGCAAAACACATGAGTTCTTCGAAGAATCAGGCACTATGAATATTATGTTCTGTATAGATGGCAAGCTGATAACGCCACCATTATCGGGTAGCATCCTGGATGGCGTAACACGTGATTCTTTATTAACTTTAGCTAAGGAGAAAGGTATTGTTACCGAAGAAAGGCCGGTTCGCTACAAAGAGATCATAGAAGCACTGGAAAGTGGCAAGCGTGTAGAAGCCTTTGGTGCTGGAACGGCTGCCGTGATAGCGCCTATCGAAGTGATAGCCGCGGGTGGTAAAGAATATACTTGCTACATAGGCGAAGATGCTTTGATGTACGAGCTACAAAAAGACTTGCTGAACATTCGCAAAGGCATAGCTCCTGATACACACAATTGGAACTATATCATTTAATATATTATGGAACCTATCAGCATCATATACGATGGTTATACCATCACTACCGACAAGACACAGATGCAGCCGGAAGCTATTCATCATTGGCTTTCTACAGAATCATACTGGTCTAAAAACATACCGTTCGATCTTGTAAAGCGCGCATTCGATCATTCGTACTGCATCGGCGCTTTGAAAGACGGGCAGCAAGTTGCCTATGCCCGCCTTATTACCGATCATACCACATTTGCCTACCTGGCCGATGTATATGTTGAGGAAGCGCATCGCGGTAAAGGGCTTAGTAAAAAGATGATGGAAATATTGCTGGAACGGGATTGGGTAAAAGGCCTGCGTCGCGTAATGCTGGCCACGCTGGATGCTCACCAGTTGTATGCACAATATGGGTTCAAAGAAATAGCATTGCCCGAAAGGCTGATGGAAATAAACCGCCCCGTTATATACGGGGACAACAATAATCCTTGTAAATAGTTTTTTATGGCTATACCATATTTAAAAA
Source organism: Azovibrio restrictus (assembly GCA_029255605.1). GTDB lineage: Bacteria > Bacteroidota > Bacteroidia > Chitinophagales > Chitinophagaceae > Polluticoccus. Next base: position 8,829 of record JANLJF010000119.1, on the reverse strand, counting down.
GCGCTGTCCGCCAATTCCAGATGTATAAAAAACTGGGCGAAGGTGCTATGGAACAATTAGAAGACAAGAGGCTATTCCTCTACCCCAATCCTGATAGCAATAGCATCGCCGTAATAGTAAAACATATGTGGGGCAATATGCTGAGCCGCTGGACAGATTTCCTGACTACGGATGGCGAAAAGCCCTGGCGCGAACGTGATGCTGAGTTCGAGAATGATGTGAAGACACGCGAAGATATCATGAAACGCTGGGAAGAAGGCTGGCGATGCCTGTTCAATGCGCTGAGCAGTATTACAGATGACGACCTGGAGCGTATCATCTATATCCGCAACGAAGGACATACCATACTGGAAGCCATCAACAGGCAGATAGCGCATTACGCATACCATGTAGGGCAAATTGTGTACATCGCTAAGGTCTATCACACATCAGAATGGAAAAGCCTTTCTATTCCCAAAAACAAATCGAAAGATTACAACGACGGTAAATTTGCACAGGAAAAGGGTGTGCGACATTTTACAGATGAATTTCTGAAAAAGGATGAATAATAAGGAAGCGCCCGATAGACATCGGGCGCTTTTTAAAATATACTTAGTCTGTATTGTGCTTTTTCATTTCTTTCCTTTCTATAAAGTATGATACGATCAACCCTACACCACCGCAAATACCTATCAAAGAAAAATAAAGTGCCGGTCTTTGCGGGCCCATATGAAGCCCTTTCGTAGGCAGGCTTTCATCTATCAAATAGGCTATTAATAATCCCAAGCCCACACCCACCAGCAGCAGTCCGTATTTCAGGTAAGTGAGCGAACCAAATCGCCTGTAACTTTCCTTTGGGTTGATCCCTCTTTCTATCAACGCCATGTTTTCTTTATTACGCAGGTAAAATATTCCGAAAAGTGTGGCCGACATGCAGATGAATAAAATGATCGGTATCATGGCCCTTGTAGCTTCCATATCTATGCTTTTAAATGGTTACGTATTGGTTACATCAATAGGACGCCACGCAAACCAATATGGTTACAATATCGATAAAAAAACTTTTTTTGTAACCGGATTCGCGGTTTCTGCGTCTTATAGCTATTATATGCAACCACCACATGATGCTGATATCGTACAATCGGTATTGCAAGGCAATAAAGCAGCCTATGCAATATTGGTAGATAGGTACCAGTCTTATGTGTTCACCATTATCAGCAGGCTGATACCTGTGCGCGAAGAAGCGGAAGATGTATCGCAGGAAGTATTTGTAAAAGCCTACCTGTCGCTTGCAGGCTTTAAAGGTATTAGTAAGTTCAGCACATGGTTATATACCATAGCGCATACCACAGCCATATCCCACCTGCGCAAAACAAGGCTAGACTCCGTTTTCACAAATGAAGAAACCATGGAAGCGCATGGCGGTGCTGCCGATACGCACAGCGAAAACCATCGGGATATAAAGCAGGCGGTCAATCATTGCATAAAGAAACTGGCTGCGGAAGATGCGGAGATCATTACGCTCTATTACCTCGCCGAGCAGTCTGTAGAAGAAATAGCGGCCATTATGAACCTGGGCACCGGCAATGTAAAAGTAAAACTGCACCGTGCCCGCCAAAAGCTAAAGGACATAGTAGCTGCTACCTATGGAAAGGAGAAGGAACTATTATATCGCAATTGATGTAACTTTAATACGAAGGTAATGACACAGCATAACGATAACGATATGAAAAACATCATAAATGCGCTGGAAACAGAGCAGCCGTCTATGCGTTTTTCTAAAAATGTGATGGAAGCCATCGATGGCTTAGAAGTGGCGAAGGTGAGCAAACGCTATGTAAACCCCTGGGTCATCCGCATGGTAGTTACCGTGCTTATACTATGCGTCATTACCTCCGCTGTATATGTATATATCGCATCTGCATCATTGCCCGATTACAACGCCCCTTTCGCTCAAAGCAATTTCCAGTTTCAAAAGTTCAGCAACTATATCCTCGGCGCCAATATTCTACTGCTACTGGTATTTATAGAAAGGTGGCTTAGCAAAAAGAACCGTAGCAAATTATATAAAGACGCATAGCATCTATAATTCCCCCAACAGTTCCATATCAAACTGCTCCATACTCGCCAGCTTCTTATCCGCCAGCGAAAAGCGCGGGTCATCTGCATGTATCGGTTCGGGCACTACTACTACTTTCATGCGTGCCGCCTTGCCTGCTATCATACCATTTACAGAATCTTCCAACACTACACACTCCATAGCATGTGAACCTAATTGCGTTGCGCAATGTAAAAACACACCGGGATGCGGCTTACCCAGGTCCACCTCATCGGCCGATGTGATGCAATCGAAATAATGCTTAATACCAAAATGTGTCACCAGCGCATCTATCATGCGTATAGGCGAGGAGGATGCAAGACCTATTTTATACCCGTTTTCTTTCAGCATGATGAGTGCTTTCTCCACACCGGGCAATATGCTGCCTTGTGTTTTAGACAGGGTTATGATGTCGTCTAATATCTCTTCAGCTACCTCCCGCGCACTTTTCCCCTGCCACGGATATTTTACAGACCAGAAGTCCGTCACCTCATATATATGAAAACCTCTTGTATCCTTAAATCGTTCGCGCGTGATGGGTATCCCGTGCTTTTCGGCCACACGCAGCATACTTACGCCCCACAGCGGTTCCGTGTCAAAGAGCAATCCATCCATATCAAACAACACCGTACTGATCATTTTGTCAAATTTTTCGCAAATATCTATTGCTTGGGGGAGATTTCGGGGGAAATTATCGCCCTTTGCTTTAATTAACACGTACACATTAGCACCTAACCAGTATTTTTGCCACAAATCAATTTATTTATTATGAAGCTTAAAGCTTTCTATGCCATGTTGTTGGGCGCTTCTGTGTTCAGCACCAATGTAAAAGCAGACGGTAACATTAAGTTTACCGAGTTTGATCTGCCGAACGGGTTGCACGTAATCCTTCACGAAGACCACGCTACACCTATAGTAGCTGTTTCTGTTATGTATCATGTAGGTTCTAAAAATGAAGATCCTCAGCGTACTGGTTTCGCACACTTCTTCGAGCACCTGCTGTTTGAAGGCAGCGAAAATATAGGCCGCGGTGAATATATGAAGATGGTTCAGGCAGCCGGTGGGCAGCTGAATGCCAATACTTCTCAGGATCGCACTTTCTATTACGAAGTAATGCCTTCAAATCAACTGGAACTGGCATTGTGGATGGAATCAGAACGTTTGCTGCATGCCAAGATTGACATGGTAGGCGTGGAAACACAGCGCAAGGTGGTAAAAGAAGAAAAGAAACAGCGCTACGATAATACGCCTTACGGCCAGTTGCTGAATGTAGTGTATGAAAACGCTTATACAAAGCACCCTTACCGCTGGTCACCTATCGGTAAAGAGCAATATATAGACCAGTCTAAGCTGGAAGAGTTCATGGATTTCTATAAAACTTTCTATGTTCCTAATAATGCCGTACTGGCTATTGGTGGCGACCTGGATATAACAAAAACCAAAGAACTGATCACCAAATACTTTGGCGATATTCCTAAAGGCACAAAAACGATTCCCCGCCCTACGGAAGTAGAGCCGGCACAAACAGCCGAAAAACGCGTAAACTTTTACGACAATGTGCAACTGCCTGCTGTTATCGTAGCCTACCATACACCTAAAATGGGTACAGACGATTGGTATACGCTGCAATTGCTTACACAAATGTTATCTCAGGGTAAAAGCTCACGTTTCCAGAAAGAGATAGTGGACAAACAACAAAAAGGCCTTGCAGTAGGTGCCTTCATGATACCTAACGAAGATCCGGGTGTAGCTTTCATGTATGGCATCACTAATGCAGGTGTTAAGCCGGAAGACCTGGAAGCATCTATGCTGGCTGAAGTAGAAAGGGTAAAGAAAGAACTCATTAGCGATGAAGAGTATCAAAAGCTGATGAACCAGGCAGAAAATGATTTTGTAACGCAAAACCAGCGTATACAAGGCATCGTTGAAAACCTGGCTACCTACTACACTTATTTTGGTAATGCCGACCTGATAAATACAGAACTGTCGCGCTATACCAAAATAACAAAGGAAGACCTGAAACGCGTGGCCAACAAGTACTTTACCAAGGAAAACCGCCTGGTGGTTTACTATCTGCCTAAAGCACAGGAAAAGAAAGGATAATCGCTTATTACCCCAACACTTCAACTGAAAAGAACAGAAAAATGAAAAAATTAACGCTCTCTATATTATCGATAGCAATAGCTATCAGCGCATCGGCACAAAAGCTGGACCGCAGCGTGAGGCCTAAAGCCGGCCCCGCACCCGAAGTAAAACTGGGCGATGCTCAAAGTTTCACTTTACCCAATGGCCTGCGTGTTTTCGTAGTTGAAAAACACAAGCTACCGGTTATTAGTTGCAGCATCCAGCTGGATGTAAGGCCCGAACTGGAAGGCAATGCCGCAGGCTACCGCTCTATGATGTCTGAACTGCTTACCAGCGGCACTACGCATCGCAGCAACGAAGAATTGAATAAACAAATAGATTACATCGGCGCCAACATCAACGCATCTGACGAAGGTATTTACGCCAGCTCGCTGAAAAAGCACATGGGCACCATGCTGCAATTGGTGGCAGATATCGTTATCAATTCAGACTTCAAACAGGAAGAACTGGATAAAATAAAGAAACGCACACTTTCAGGTCTGGAAGCCAGCAAAAATGAGCCGGACGACATGCTGCAAAACGTAAGCGCAGTTATCAACTTCGGCAAACAACATCCTTATGGCGAGGTGCCTACAGATGTTACAGTTAAAAATATCACACTGGAAGACTGCAAGAAATACTACAGCACTTACTTCCGTCCCAATGTAGCCTATATGGCACTGGTAGGTGATATCACTGTTGGCGAGGCAAAGGATTTCATTGAAAAACATTTTGGCAAATGGGCAAAGGCAGATGTTCCTGTAGCCAAATACCAGGACCCTAAGCCTATTGAAAAAACACAGGTAGCATTTGTACCACGCGATGGTGCTGTACAAAGCGTTATCAATGTAACCTACCCTGTAGACCTGCAACCGGGTACGCCGGAGGTTATCAAAGCCCGTGTAGCTAACTCTATCCTGGGTGGTGGTTCTAACGGCCGTCTGTTCCTCAACCTGCGCGAAAAACATGGCTGGACTTATGGTTCCTATTCATCTATCACACAAGACGACCTGAAGGGTACCTTCACAGCTTATGCTAAATGCCGCAATGCGGTAAGCGATAGCTCTGTAGGCGAAATAATAGCTGAAATGCGCAAGCTGCAAAGCGAAAAAGTACCGCAGGACGAATTGCAGAACCACCTCAACAACATGTCGGGTTCATTCGCTATTGGCCTTGAAAATCCGCAAACCATAGCACAATATGCCATCAACATAGAGCGCTATAAAATGCCAAAGGATTACTATCAGAACTACCTGAAAAACCTGAATGCAGTAACAGTGGATGACATTCAGAATGTAGCCCGCAAATACGTGAATGCCGATAAAGCACACATCGTAGTAGTAGGCAGCAAGGGCGATGTCGATAAAACCCTGGCCAAATATGATAGCGATGGCAAACTGGAGTATTTTGACAACTATGGCAACCCGCTGAAAACCGGCGAACAAAAAGCAGTTCCTGCAAACGTTACTGCGGCTGAGGTGATGAAAAAATACATTGCAGCTATCGGTGGCGAAAAAGCTATCAATAGCATTAAAGACATCAAAACCGTAAGCAAAGGCATATTGAGCGTTCAGGGGCAGGAAATACCACTTACCATTACAGAAATGAAGAAAAGCCCTTCTAAAATGAAATCGATGGTAGAAGGTATGGGTATGGTGTTTTCTAAAGAAGTATTCGATGGCACTAAAGGCTATGCAGAGCAACAAGGCCAAAGGGCAGAAATGGGCCCCGATGAAATTGCCAGCTCGAAAGAAAAAGCAGACATCGCTGCCGACCTGCACCCTGAAAAGTATGGCATCAAACGCACACTGAAAGGCATGGACCAGGTAAACGGCGCTGATGCATATGTATTGGAAGCCGTAAATGCGAAAGGTGACAAGACTACCGAATACTATGATACAAAAACAGGCTACCTGGTAAAACGTGTAGAATCTACACCCGAAGGTCCACAATCTGTAGAATATGCAGACTATAAAGAAGTAGCCGGTGCTAATGGTTATAAAGTGCCATACACTATTAAGCTGGCTGCCGGACCAATGAATATCACAGCCAATGTGGAAACAGCTGAAATCAATAAAAACATACCGGATACAGAGTTTAATTAATCTTAAACTCGTACCCTTTTTATGCCGCCTGCCATTTTGGTGGGCGGCTTTGTTTTTGGGTTATACCGTTATCAATATTTTTAACTGATTTACATGGTAGAAGCAGGTTCTTATACGTACATTTGCAAAAACCGAAACTGAAATTATGGCAGAATTGCTGCAAAAAGTGATAGAAGAAAACAGGCAGGGAGAGGCATTTGCACCCTTTGCTGAAGACCCGAATCAATATCAAAAGAAGTTTTATATAGAAAGCTACGGCTGCCAGATGAATTTCAGCGATAGCGAAATTGTAGCTTCTATATTGCAGGAAGAAGGTTTTGGTGCTACACGAAATTACGAGGAAGCCAGCCTGGTACTTATAAATACATGTTCCATCCGCGAAAAGGCGGAACAAACGGTTCGCAACCGTTTACAGGCTTTTAAAAAAATAAAGGACAATAGGCCGGGCATGCTGATAGGTGTACTGGGGTGCATGGCCGAACGCCTGAAGGCAAAATTTCTGGAAGAAGAGAAACTGGTAGATATAGTAGTAGGCCCCGATGCCTATCGCACCCTGCCTGGCTTGGTATCAGAAGCCGAAGGCGGACAAAAGAGCGTAAACGTACTGCTGAGCCGCGAAGAAACGTATGCAGATATAGCCCCCGTACGTCTGGACTCAAATGGTGTTACGGCGTTTGTCAGCATCATGCGTGGTTGTAACAATATGTGCACCTTCTGCGTTGTGCCATTTACCCGTGGCCGCGAACGCAGCCGCGATGCACAAAGCATCGTTAACGAATGCAAAGACCTTTTTGACCGCGGCTATCGCGAAGTAACACTGCTGGGCCAAAATGTGGATAGTTATTATTACACCAGTTCTGGCGAGGGAGTAACCTTCGACAAACTGCTGGAAATGGTAGCATTGATATCTCCATTACTGCGTGTACGCTTCAGCACTTCCCATCCTAAGGATATTACGGATGATGTACTGCACACCATGGCCAGATACGACAACATCTGCGAATACATACACCTGCCGGTGCAAAGCGGCAATACCCGCATACTGCAGCATATGAACCGTACCTATACACGGGAATGGTACCTAAGTAAAGTAAAACGCATCCGCGAGATAATGCCCGATTGTGGTTTGAGTACCGATGTTATCAGCGGCTTCTGCACCGAAACCGAAGAAGAACACCGGGATACACTTAGCCTGATGGAAATATGCCGCTTTGATATGGCATATATGTTCTCTTATAGTGAGCGCCCGGGTACACTGGCAGCGCGTCGTTATGAAGATGATGTAGAGGAAGAAGTAAAGAAGAGAAGGCTGGAAGAAATTATCAATCTGCAAAACAGCCACTCTCGCCAAAGCTATCAAAACGATATTGGCAAAACATTCAAGGTTTTGATAGAAGGCAACAGTAAACGCAGCGATCAGGACTGGTGCGGCCGCAACTCACAAAATAAAATGGTGGTTTTTCCTAAATCAACTTACAACTTATCGAAAGGTGATTATGTGATGGTGAAGGTGAATAGTGCCACTTCTGCTACACTTATCGGCGAGATAACAGTTGTAGCATAATATTATAAACTTAAAGCCTAAAGGCATTGGAGTAACAAGGAGTATCATGGAAATACAAAGCATTAAGAACAGGTTTGGAATTATAGGCAACGCTCCCGCACTCAACCATGCACTGGATACAGCAGCACAGGTTGCCAATACCGATCTGTCGGTACTGATAGCGGGCGAAAGCGGTGTTGGTAAGGAAGCCTTCTCCAATATCATTCATGCATTATCATCCCGAAAACATAACCCTTTCATAGCCGTCAACTGTGGCGCCATACCGGAAGGCACAATAGACAGTGAGCTTTTCGGCCACGAAAAAGGTTCGTTTACCGGCGCGGTAGAAAGCCGTAAAGGATATTTTGAAACCGTAAATGGTGGTACTATTTTCCTGGATGAAATAGGTGAGATGCCCCTGGGCACACAAGCACGCCTGCTGCGCGTTCTGGAAACCGGCGAATTCATCCGCGTGGGCTCTTCTAAAGTACAGAAGACAGATGTACGTGTGATAGCCGCTACAAACCGCGACCTGCTGGAACATACACACAATGGCAGGTTTCGCGAAGACCTCTACTACAGGCTCAGCACTGTACCTATTCGGGTACCTGCCCTGCGCGACAGAAAGGAAGACATTCCCTTGCTGTTCCGCAAGTTCGCATCCGATTTTTCGGAGCGTTATAAAACCCAATCCGTACAGCTGGATGCCAATGCACAGCAGATACTCGTAAACTATCCCTGGCCGGGCAACGTGCGTGAGCTAAAGAATATTGCAGAGCAGATATCGGTACTGAGTACCGATAAAAATGTAACCTCTGAAATGCTGCAAAAGTTCATGCCGCAAATAGCAGGCAACCGTGGTTTGGCATTACTACCAGCTCCGGCAGCCAATGTGCCGATGCCGACTCCATCGGCTCAAAACTCGAACAGCGATTTTAGTGCTACCGAACGAGATATACTATACAAGGTCATTTTCGAGT
>JANLJF010000118.1 GCA_029255605.1 Azovibrio restrictus | reverse complement strand
TATTGTAGTAATTACGGTGGTTAGCAGTGCGCGCTGTTTCTTTTGTTACTGTTATTTTACTACCGAATAACCGGTTCCTTAACCAGTTCCAGCGCCATACCATACCGGTCATCAGGGCACTGGCTTTTATATGTGGTGGCTTTCTGCCCATAGCTTCTGCCATCCGGGTAAAAATGTCCTTATAGCCATAGTTGCCTGCACTTACTATAAAGCGTTCTGCGCTGATGTCGCTGTTCATCAGCCTATAGGCAATAGTTACAACGTCCTTTACATCTACCCAGCCATTGATGCCTTCTGTATAAAAAGGGAATTCGTTGTATACCACTCTAATAAGGCGCGCAGAACCTTCATCCCAGTTGCCCTCACCCAGTATAATGCCGGGATTAATAATCACAGCATCCAATCCTTCGCCGATGCCGCGCCATATCTCCAGCTCTGCATTGTACTTGCTAAGCGAATAGACAGAGTTGTGCTTGCTTTCCTGCCATTCTTCTTCTTCAGTTATCTCTTTGCCTGCAGCATTGCGCCCTAGTGATGCTATGGAGCTTACATACAGTATCTTTCGCACATTGCGCGCTATGGCTTCGTTCACAATGTTTGCTGTAGCTTCCACATTAAAGTGCAGCATGCGTTGTTTATCCCCCGGGGCGAAGGATACCACAGCGGCGCAATGGTAAATGTCTTCGATATCCTCCATGGCAGCTTCTACGGCATATACATCCAGCAGGTCACATTGCATCCAGCTGATGTTAGGCAACTGGATTAATTCATCTTTGGGGGGGTGACTATTGTACAGCGCGCGTACAGGTTTACCTTGTGCAGATAGATATTGCACTAAGTGCTGCCCTACGAAACCACTGGCGCCTGTAACGAGAATCATGCAGAAGTAAAGTGTAAAAGTAAAAAGGTAAAATGTGATACGGTCAACATTTTACCTTTTTCATTATCAGCTATATCGATTGAAACTGCTTTAGGAAACGTATGTCATTTTGGGAATACAGGCGCAAATCATTCACCTGGTATTTTATCTGTGTAATACGCTCTACACCCATACCGAATGCAAAACCGCTATATACTTCTGGGTCAATACCAAAGTTGCGCAGCATGTTGGGGTGCACCATACCGCAGCCCAGTATTTCTACCCATCCGGTATGTTTACACAGGCTGCAACCGCTGCCACCACATACGGTGCATGATATATCCATCTCAGCACTTGGCTCTGTAAACGGGAAATACGATGGGCGGAAACGAACTTTCGTATCGGGGCCAAACATTTCTGTAACAAAATAGTACAGCGTTTGTTTCAGGTCGGCAAACGATACGTTCTTATCTATATACAAACCCTCACACTGGTGGAAGAAGCAGTGTGCACGTGCCGATATGGTTTCGTTGCGGTACACACGGCCTGGGCATATTACACGTACCGGCAGGTGGCCCTGCTCCATAATACGTGCCTGTACCGATGATGTATGCGTACGCAACACCCAGTCCGGATTTTGCGATACGTAGAAAGTATCCTGCATATCGCGGGCAGGGTGGTGTTCCGGCATATTCAGCGAGGTAAAGTTGTGCCAGTCATCTTCTATTTCAGGGCCGGTAGCTACGCTGAAGCCTATCTTTTCGAATATGGATATGATCTGGTTTTCAACCATGCGCAAGGGGTGCCTGGTGCCGGTTGGCAACGGTGTACCCGGCAGGGTCATATCTACCGCTTTATCTGCTTTCTTATTACTGCTTTGCAGGTGTGCAAAAGCCTCATACTTTGCCTCTGCCAATTGTTTAAAAGCATTCAGCAACTGGCCGGCATCTTTCTTTTGCTCTACGGGTACGTTCTTCATCTCGCCAAATACCTGCTTAACGATGCCTTTGGCACCCAGGTATTTTATACGGTACGATTCCAGTTCTGTAGCATCGGCAGGGGCAAATGCTTGTATATCCTGCTCATGCGTTTTTAATAATTCCTGTAAGGATTGCATAGTTGGCAAAGATAATGGATAAAAAGCTTTGTCATATTGAATTTAAATACATTTCAGCTGTCGCTGCGGGTAGTATCTTTATTGACATGAAAAAGCAAGGCAGTTTTATGGTTTGGGCTATATGGATACTCTGTATCCTGTCGCGCCTGCCGCAATTGCTGAGCGAAAACCTGGTACTGGATGGCGATGAATGTGTGGTAGCTATAATGGCAAAGCATATGTACGTGGGTAAGGAGTTCCCACTTTTTTTCTATGGCCAACAGTACGGTTTTTCATTTGTAGAAGAACTTTTCATCCTGCCTTTTTATGCCGTTATAGGGGTGAAGGCAATAGCTGTAAAATGCGCTATGCTGTTGCTATGGTCTGTTGGGGTGGTGTTTCTTTACAAGGCATTGTTACAACTGAATAAAGGTGAGTCATACATACCGGCCCTGCTTATTGCTTTACTGGTGCTGAGCCCCGCATGGGCAGTATGGTCTATGAAGGCACGTGGCGGTTATCTTACAGCATTTACGTTGTCTTCGCTATTGTTATACATGCTTGCAAACAGAGACAACATTAGCAGAGGTATGTGGGTAATTGCCGGGCTGCTATTAGTGCTGGTATATGAGAGTATGCTGCTATGGCTACCGGGTATGTTATTGATATGTGCCTATTATTTGTACAAACAAAAAAATTTGGCCAAAGTAGTAAGCTTCACCTTACCTGCAGCATTGCTTCTTATTGCTTTTCACTTTTACAGGAAGACCCTCCCCGATTTTCACCATCCGGATGCTACTGCCCCTATGACCGACTGGCTGGCAAACGTTTGGCGCGTGCCTGAGTATATGTACACTTCTTTCCAGGGGAATTATTTTTTCTTTGATGTATACCCACCCAATTTCTTCCAGGCAACCTTTGCTGCAGGGTTTTGCGGACTGGTATTGGTGGCCATTATAGCAGGTATTAGGTACATGCAAAAAGAACCTTTGTTAGGTATTGTAATCCTTGCCATCTTGATATCTATAGGTACTACCATACTATCGCCGCGTATGCATTACAGGTACCTGCTGCCCATAACAGGGTATACGGTACTGGCACTACAACTTATTCTGAATGAAGTACGCTTCAGAAAACCATATTTAATTGTCGCAGGTGCATTTATTGTTTCCGGCATTGTTTCTGTGATAACATTCAAAGACTTTCGTTTTACGGTAGTAAAAGAAAAGTCTTTCATGAAAACCATCCATTACATGGAGCAGCAGGGTATCTATTATACCTACTGTCACGATCAGTACCTGGTATGGCAGTTGATATTCTATTCCAACGAAAAGGTACTAAGCCGCGAAATGCCCAAAGGTGCCCGTTATCCTGAATATCATAATAAGATAGATGCAGCTTTTAATAGCGGTAAAAAAACAGCGGTCGTAGGCTTTAAGGATGACTACTTCGGGCTGGATGTACAAGACCCGGTGTTCATCGATTATATCTACGTAAAAGAGAATTTCCCTAAAGCAGAGCTGGACAAGAATTTCGATTTTTAAGGCATAATGCAGATAGGTGAGCCGATGACCACTTTGTCGAATAGCTCATCCATTTCTTCATTGGTTACGGCAATACAGCCATAGGTCCAATCCCTGTATGTATGCAGCTTTCCCCAGTATCCCTCACCATTGGGCAGTCCATGTATTTTTATATTACCGCCGGGCGATTTACCCAGTTTCTTTGCATTGGTCCTGTCCCGTTCATTAGGATAGGATATGCCCAGGTTTTTATGGCAGGTGCTATTCGGGTTCCGGTCGTAAATACGGTACAAACCTTCCGGTGTACGCATATCGCCTTCGTATCGCTTATGGCCTTTGGGTTGCTTGCCCAGCGCTATTTTATAGGTCTTCAGCAGTTTGTTATGGCTGTAAACCTACATTCGCCTTTTGGATTTATAAACAGCTATGCTGTCAATATGGGCATCGGCGGCCAAGGTGCCGTTGCTATCGCAACTACTAAGCATGATAACGGCAGGCACACACAAGGTCAGTAGGCGAAAATGCATATTTAATTTTTCTACCAGATGCATATGCGCTTGGTTTCCATATGTCGGCATTGTTAAGATTAACATAAACTAAGAAATAGTTGTCGTTTTTGGTTAAATTGTATTGTCAAAAAATATTAAAGATGAACAGGGCTATTCGTAAGGTTGCGGTAGTGGGTAGTGGTGTTATGGGCAGTCGTATTGCCTGCCATTTTGCAGGTATAGGTATCAAGGTTTTGCTGCTGGATATTGTTCCTCAGGAACTGACAGAAGCAGAAAAAGCAAAAGGGCTGACCGCCGATAGCAAGCAGGTGCGCAACCGCATAGTGGGCGAAGCATTGCAGGCTACCTTAAAGGCCAAACCCAGCGCTGTTTATACCAAAGAAGTAGCCAGCAAAGTATCGATAGGGAATATAGACGATGACCTGCCTAAGATAGCAGATTGCGATTGGGTATTGGAAGCCGTTATTGAAAGGCTGGACATCAAACAACAGTTGTTTGAGAAGATAGAAAAATATCGAAAGCCCGGCACGCTTATCACTACCAATACTTCCGGTATACCCATTCACCTGATGAGTGAGGGGAGAAACGAAGATTTCAGGCAGCACTTTTGCGGTACCCACTTTTTCAATCCCCCCCGTTATCTAAGATTGCTGGAGATCATTCCGGCACCCGATACCAGGCAGGAAGTAATAGACTTCCTGATGCTATATGGTGATAAACACCTGGGCAAAACAACGGTGCTGTGTAAAGACACGCCAGCTTTTATTGCTAACCGTGTGGGTGTGTTTGGTTTTATGGCCGTGTTTCATGCTATGCAGCAACTGGGCATGAGTGTAGATGAGATAGACCTGCTGACAGGTACTGTTATGGGCAGGCCCAAGTCTGCCACCTTCCGTACGGGTGATGTGGTAGGTTTAGATACGCTGGTGCACGTAGCCAAGGCACTTCCTGAAAATGCGCCGAACGATGAGGCAAAAGATATTTTCAAAATGCCGCCATTTCTCGAAAAAATGATTGAGAACAAATGGCTGGGCGATAAAACAGGCCAGGGTTTTTATAAGAAAGTAAAAGGCGAAAAAGGTAAATCGGAAATACTGACGCTGAACCTGGATACCATGGAGTATGGCCCGAAGCAGAAGTCGAAATTCGCAACTATAGAAACGGCGAAGCCCATAGATGACCTGAACCAGCGATTGAAAGCACTATATAACGGGCAGGATAAAGCAGGTGATTTTTACAAGCTGTTCCATCATATGCTGTTTGCGTATGCCAGCAACCGTATCCCTGGAATAGCCGATGAACTGTATAAAATAGATGATGCGCTGAAGGCCGGCTTTGGCTGGGAGATAGGTGCGTTTGAAAGCTGGGATGTACTGGGCGTAAGGAAGGTATTGGAACATATGGATGCGGCCGGTATAAAAGCTGCTGACTGGGTGAAAGAAATGCTGGCAGTAGGTAATGAAACATTTTACAAAACAGAGAACGGCCAGCGTAAGTATTACGATATAGCCTCGAAAGCATATAAAACGATACCGGGTAGCGGCACTTTCATCATACTGGAACACCTGGATGAACAGGTAGTATGGAAGAGCAGTGCTGCGAAGCTGTATGATATAGGTGATGGTGTGGTAGCCCTGCGCTGGAACACCAAGATGAACAGCATAGGTGGTGAAGTGCTGGAGGCGGTACAGAAGTCGGTAGGAATAGCTGAAGAAAATTATAACGGACTGGTAATAGCAAATAATGGGGCAAACTTCAGTGCAGGTGCCAATGTAGGCCTGATATTCATGCTGGCTGCCGAACAGGAATATGACGAGCTGGATATGGCTGTGCGCCAATTCCAGAACACGACCATGCGCCTGCGCTATAGCAGTGTGCCGGTAGTGGTAGCGCCACATGGTATGACACTGGGAGGGGGCTGCGAAATGTGCCTGCATGCAGATGCGGTACAGGCAGCGGCAGAAAGCTATATAGGCCTGGTAGAGCTGGGCGTAGGGCTGATACCCGGCGGAGGCGGTACAAAAGAAATGGCACTGCGCGCTAGCGACAGGAATGTTAAAGAAGATATAGAACTGAACTATTTACAGCAGCTATTCATAAACATAGGTACGGCTAAAGTGTCCACATCGGCACACGAAGCTTATGAAATGTCGATACTGCGTAAAGGCACCGATGGTATATCCATCAACCCCGACAGGCGTATTGCCGATGCTAAGCGCAGGGTATTGCTGATGCATGAGCAAGGCTATACGCAACCCATACAACGTACGGATATTAAAGTACAGGGACGTGGTGGCTTAGGCCCCATACTGGCAGGTACACATGGCATGTTCAGGGGCAATTACATTAGTGAGTACGATTTGTTCATTGCTGAAAAACTGGCTTATGTGATGTGTGGTGGCGACCTGAGTGGCGCTACATTGGTGAGCGAACAATACCTTTTAGACCTGGAACGGGAAGCCTTCCTGAGCCTATGTGGTCAGCGTAAAACATTGGAACGCCTGCAAAGCATATTGCAAACGGGCAAGCCATTGAGAAACTAAGAGCTATCATGAAACTGATAAAGATTGTAACTATAAACGGATTATTACTATGCAGCCTACCGGCCATCGCGCAGCCATCTGTAGCGCAGGTAGAACAGGAGCTTATAGGTCATTTGAACAGGATACAGTATTGGCGATTTGAATACTCGCCGGAAGACACCAGCTTTGCAGGAGAGGTAAACCCGGCCGATTCGCTGAATGATGCCAACCGGAAACTGGAAGCCTACCTCCTGCAAATAGCAGAAAAGCAGCCCGCACTGCTAAAAGCAAACCTGAAAATACCTGAAAATGCCGACCTGAAAATCGTAAGCTCTGATGATAAAAAACTGCGTATCTATTGCTGGGATACCCAGACAGGTGGCACCATGAAGGTATATAGAGCCGTAGCACAGTATGAAGATAATGGAAGGGTGAAAGGCATGCTGCTGGATGGTGGTGCAGGTAGTAAAGAAGATCTGAATCCCGGGCAATCGTACCTGAGCATTTATACTTTAAATGCCGGCAAGAAATATTACCTGCCGGTATATACCGATATCTATTCTACCAAAGATGTGATGAAAGGTATAAGGGCATTGGCTATAGAAGGTGGTGAATTGAAACCGGCAGCCATATTTGAAACAAATAATACAACTACCGATAAAATAGAATATACCTACGATTACGCAGCCAACTACGATTTCAAAAAAATGAAGGAGAGCTATGTGCTGCATATGGATAAACAAAAGCTGTATGTTCCATCGGTAGAAGGTGATAAACTGAATGGCCAATGGCAGGTGTATATGTGGAGCGGTAATAAGTTTGTGTACGATAAGAATACAAAGTGAAACTAAGCAAGAGCATCATTAGTGTAATAAGTGCAATACTATTGTGCTTGGTAATGTATAAGGCAAATGCACAGGCAGACCCTATCACAACGGCACGTACCTATGCAGATGCAAAGCAGTATGATAAAGCGATTGAGGCCTATAAAGCTTTGTACAAACAAAATCCTATAGACGAGGAAGTGTACAAAGAATACCTGGATGTATTGCTGGCTGTAAAAGATTATAAACAGGCCGAAAGAATTGTAGTACAGCAAAAGAGTATCCGAATTAATAACCCCATGGTGTATATAGACATGGGGCGCATACACCTTGCTAACGGCAAGGATAAGAAGGCGAATGAAGAATTTGATATTGCTCTGCAGTTTATAAATGGCGATGATATACTGACACAACAGGTAGCTGCTGCTTACACTGCAGTGGGTAAAGATGAATACGCTATCCGTGCGTATGAGAAAGCAAGGGAACTGCTTCGCGCGCCTTATATGTACACCGGCCCATTATCAAGGCTGTATGCAGCGAAGGGTGATATTGATAAGGCTATATTCACGATGCTGGAAGGTGTCAACGGCTTTATGCGGAATAATGCGGAGGACACAAAGGCCGGATTGTTGGAGTTATTGGGTAATGACCCTAAAAAGCTGCAACAAGCACAAAAGGCTTTAGTGAAGCGTATAAACGAACAGCCTGAAAATCCCTATTATGCCGACCTGCTTACATGGTTGTACACACAAAAAGATGACTGGGAAGGTGCGCTGATACAAGTGGTGGCATTGGACATCAGGAATAAAGAAAATGGCGAGCGCATACAAGACTTTGCAAGGCTGGCTACCAAAGAAGAAGAATATGTCATAGCCATAAAAGCATACGATGAGATCATGCAGCTGGGCAAAGAACTGCCACTTTACACTGTATCCAAAGCAGAAAAATTAAGGGTGCAATTCTTACAGTTACAAATCAACCCGGCATATAAGAAAGAGGAAGTAACGGCTTTGGTAAAGAGTTATGAAACCTTATTTGCAGAATCGCCGCACTATTATACAATGGAAGCAGCAAGGGATTATGCCAGGCTGGAAGCCTTGTATAATAACAACCCTGCAAAAGGCATCGAGATATTGGAAACGGCATTGAAGCAGCCGGGTATCAGCAAACTATTTACAGGTGAAGTGAAACTGCAACTGGGCGACTACCACGTGGTACTAGGGAAAGTTTGGGATGCATCATTGCTCTATAGCCAGGTAGATAAAGCTTTCCGGGAAGATTATATGGGTGAGGAAGCACGTTTCCGGAATGCCAAGCTGGCCTACTATCGTGGCGACTTTGAATGGGCGCAGGGACAGCTTACGGTGTTGAAAGCATCTACATCCGAACTGATTGCAAACGATGCTTTATATCTGTCCATCCTGATAACAGAAAACATAACGCCCGATAGTAACTATGTGCCGATAAGAAGATTCGCTTATGCGGATTTACTACTGTTTCAGAATAAAGATAAAGAAGCGGAAGCCTTACTGGATAGCATCATGACTACATACCCGGAACATCCTTTGAAGGATGATATATTGATGCAGAAAGCCAAGCTTGCTGAAAAGCACCGCGTGTATGAAAAAGCGATTACCTATTACGCGGATATAGTAAAGAATCATGGCAAGGATGTATTGGGAGATGATGCTATTTTCAGTATTGCCAATGTGTATGAGAAATACCTGAACAAACCCGATGAGGCTAAGAAATACTATGAAACATTGATAATAGATTATCCAGGCAGTACCTATATACAAACCGCCCGCAACCGGCTTGCCGCTATGCAGGGTGGTGGTATTCCTATGCCATAATGCATTATGAAACGCTGGCCGCTTAAAGAAACTTTCTTTTGGGAACGTGCACCTTTCTTCAGGTTGCTGCTGCCATTAATAGTAGGTATTCTGCTATATGGTTTCACGGCTAAGGTCTTTGCATTGTTTGCATCCATTGCTCTTGTGGCTGCTATTGGTTATAGTTTCACGGCATTCATAAGGAAACAAAGTGTTGTAATAGATGTGGTAAGAACCGTCAGTCTGCATACAGCTATCATTTGCATGGGCTGGTTGCTTAGTTATTATACCGACGTGCGTAATAATGCAAAATGGTTCGGTCATGAAAAGGCCAATGCGTTCATTGCACGCATCAATAATACACCCGCCGAAAAAGAACGCACCTGGAAGCTGGAAGTAGATGTGATAGATGCATTGAACGGGGAGAAATATAAACCAGCAATTGGCGAAGCATTTGTGTACGTTTACAAAGATGCAGCACCGCTAAATCTAGGTGAGGGTGATACTGTAATGCTACCTGCCAACTGGCAACCAATCACTACAGCCGGCAATCCCTTCGAGTTTGATTATGCAGCATACTGCGCACATAATAATATTTACTACCAGCAGTTTCTTTCTTCTAAAGATGTAGTGCTGCATGCACATGCTAATGCAGGCGGTTTGCCTGCGCTACGTCAAGTCCACTTGTGGTGTATGCAGCAGTTGGGAACGTATATACATGATAAGCCAACACTTGGCCTGATACAAGCCATGCTGATAGGGGATGAAATAAATGTGGATAGAGAGCTGCGTCAAGCCTATGCAGAAACAGGTATCATACATATCGTTGCTATATCCGGTTCGCACATCACTTTCTTTTTCTTCATTATTACTTTTTTATTAGGGTGGATAAAGCACAAGAAATATCACTGGCTGAAATATCTTGCTGCCATCCCTTTAATATGGTTGTATGTATTGATGGCAGGTGCATCACCATCTGCTGTTAGGGCGGCTATCATGTTCAGCATACTCGGCATTGGCTTCGCATTGCAGCGGCAACCCAATACGCTCAATTATTTATTTGCAGCCGCATTCATCTTGCTATGTGCTATGCCATCCTGGCTATATGCGGTAGGTTTTCAATTATCTTTCTTAGCTGTGCTTTCATTGGTGTTATTCTATCGCTATGTATATCGTTGGTGGTCGCCGGTTAATAAAGCTGCACGAGCGTTATGGAGCGTAGTTGCTGCCAGTATTTCTGCTGAAATATTAATAGCACCACTGGTCATCTATTACTTCCATATGTTCCCGCTGCTATTCATAGTAGCTAATGTAGCAGCATGGTTATTCATGGGCGGCGTGCTTGTAGCCGGTATGCTAATAGTACTGTTTAGTAAAATAGCCGTGATTGCCAATTTCCTTGCATTCATTACAGAATATGGTATGCAGTGGTTCAATAAAATGGTATTCGCTATGCAAGGTTGGAATCCTCAACCCTTGCGTTATTTGGATATATCAGCTATTGAATTGGTTTGCCTTTACATTGTGATAGCTGCATTGGCGTATTATCTCATTTATAAGCAAGTTAAGTCGCTATTGGTATCACTATCTACTACCTGTGTCTTTATGTGCTTGCTGTGTATAGATGATTGGCAAAGCAATCAACAACGCACACTCGTTGCGTACAACATCAGCAAGGCCAATCATATCGAGCTAATTGAAGGCAAACACTATGCAGTAGCGCTTACCGATAGCATTGTAAATGCAAAGAACAGAAACTACGTCTTGAAACCTGCACATATCGGCTTCCATGCATGGAGAGAGAAGCAGGTTGCATCTAAAGATGTGTTTGTCCTTGGTAATAAAACAGTACTTGTATTGAAACAGCCAGTTTCATTGAATGCTCCCTTCGGCGTAGATTATCTTTTGGTGAACTATCCTGTAGATGTTATCGGCCTGCAACAAATCCGAGAAAGCTTTCCGTCTGCCACTATTGTAATGGGCAATAACCTGAACCGCCGTGAATCGGCTGAGCTTGCAACTGCGGCAAAATCTTCAAACATTCCGCTACACTTGCTTTCCCGCGATGGCGCTTTTGTATTGAAAAGCTTTTAATAGCTATTTAGTATCTTTGCGCCTCTTTTCGTACTTGTTAAAAGTTTTTTACATGAATCGTAACATACAATCTGCGCTGATATCTGTTTTCTATAAAGATGGTTTGGAGCCAATAGTTCGCAAACTGAATGAACTGGGCGTTACTATCTATTCTACCGGTGGTACGCAAACATTTATAGAGCAACTGGGCATTCCCTGCACAGCGGTAGAGGCTGTTACGAGCTACCCATCTATCCTTGGTGGCCGTGTAAAAACCCTGCACCCAAAGGTATTTGGCGGTATCCTGGCCCGTCGCGATTTTGAGGACGACCAAAAACACGTGGCTGAATACGAAATACCCCTGCTGGACCTGGTTATTGTTGACCTGTATCCATTTGAGGAAACCGTAAAAAGCACTACAGAAGAAAAGGCGATCATTGAGAAAATAGATATCGGTGGTGTATCGCTGATACGCGCTGCCGGTAAAAATTATAAAGATGTGTGCATCGTAGCGTCGCGCAATCAGTATGGCCAACTGCTGGAATTGCTGAACGCGAAAGGTGGTGAAACGGCTATTGAAGACCGCAGGAAATTTGCTGCTGCCGCATTTACAGAATGCGCACACTATGATGTAGCCATCGCCGATTACTTTAATAAAGACACAGATGCTGCCGAATTTCAGATGGCAGTAGCAAATAAAACACCGCTGCGCTATGGTGAGAATCCGCACCAGAAAGCAACTTTCTATGGCGATATTGATGCATTGTTCAATAAACTGAATGGTAAAGAATTGTCGTTCAACAACCTGGTGGATGTGGATGCTGCCTGCGAGATAATTGCCGAATTTAAAAATCCTGCATTTGCCGTTATCAAACATACCAATGTATGTGGCGTGGCAGAGCGTGAAGATGTAGTAGCTGCATGGGAAGGCGCACTGGCTGGCGACCCTGAAAGTGCCTTTGGTGGTGTGCTGGTTACTAATCAACCTATCAATATAGCGGTAGCACAAAAGATAAATGAACTGTTCTTTGAGATACTGATTGCACCTTCTTTCGATGAAGATGCACTGGCACTGCTGAAAGGTAAAAAGAACCGCATATTGCTGCAACAGAAAGAAACACTGGCACCTAAAAAGGAATACAAACGCATATTGAACGGAGTACTGGTACAGGAAACAGATACGGCAAACTATGCTGACTGGAATGAAGCCGGTGCACGCAATACAACCGATGCTGAAAGGCAAGACCTGGAATTTGCCAACATCGTTTGCAAACACTTGAAATCAAATGCCATAGCACTGGTTAAAAACAGGCAACTGGTAGGTAAAGGCTGCGGCCAAACCAGCCGTGTAGATGCCCTGCGCCAGTCGCTGGAAAAAGCAAAGCAATTCGGTTTCGACCTGAATGGTGCGGTTCTGGCTTCAGATGCTTTCTTCCCGTTTGATGATTGCGCCCGTATGGCACATGCGGCAGGTATCACAGCACTGATACAGCCGGGTGGTTCCGTACGCGATAATGATACCATCCAATATTGTAAAGACAACAATATGGCATTGGTAATGACCGGCGTACGTCATTTTAAACACTAATTACTATATTCACGGTCTATGGTTTCCATACTCATAGACGATAACCTGCTGTTGCGTTCTTACCAACTGGAAGATGCCGGTGAACTGTTTCGTTCGGTGAACGAATCGAGAGCTCATTTGCGTCCATGGTTATTGTGGGTAGATGCTACTACCAAACCGGAACATTCGCTGCAATTCATTCAACAGTCGCAGCATGCCCAACACCAGCAGGAAGCACTTGCATTGGGCATATTTTACAATCGTAAGATAGTAGGCGGCATCGGCATGCACCATTGGGACCATGTACTGGAAAAAGCGCAACTGGGCTATTGGATAAGCAAGGAGTTTGAAGGCCGTGGCATCATACACACTTGTATGCAGCGCTTTATACCTTTCCTGTTCGATAAAGTGGGCCTTAATAAAATAGAGATACACTTTATTCCTGCCAATGTACGCAGCGCTAAAATAGCCGAGCGTTTAGGCTTCAAAATAGAAGGCATCATCCGCGATAGCTATGTGCAGCACGGCCAGTTTACCGACCTGGTAGTTACAGGTCTTTTACGTAGTGAATGGAATAAATCGCGTTAGGAAATACGTGTCAAACGTTCCCATATTTCGGGGATGCGTTTCACCCAGTTCAGCTCTTTCATTTTGGCTTTAGCTTCTTCTACCGGGCTGCCAAAATACACTTTACCACCTTCTATACTGCTGGCTACGCCGCTTTGAGCATATACAATAGCGCCTTTGCCTATGGTCAGGTCTTTGCTCACGCCCACCTGTCCCCACAGTATCACTTCATCTTCTATAATGGCCTTGCCACCTACACCTACCTGCGCTGCAAACAGGCAATTTTTGCCTATTACCGCACCATGGCCTATGTGTATATGGTTATCAAACTTGGTGCCCATACCTATGATGGTATCACCGCTCACGCCTTTGTCTATCGTGCAGCCCGCGCCTATTTCTACATGGTCTTCTATTATCACGCGGCCGCAGCTTTCCAGCTTGTCATATTGTGCAGCGCGGTCTTTGCGGCGTTTAAAGTAAAAGGCATCGGCACCTATCACCGTATTGGCATGAATGATGACATTATCGCCGATAACCGTATGGTCGTATATGGTTACGTTGGGGTGTATAATGCAATTTTTGCCAATGCGCACATGGTTGCCAACAAATACACCGGGCTGCAACTGGGTACCTTCGCCAATTACTGCCGTGTCGCTTACATGCTTATTAGCAGGCTCAAAAGGTCGAAAATGCTTCACTATTTTTACATAGGCACTGAATGGGTCGGCGTGTATCAGCAGGGTCTTTCCTTCCGGGCAATCCACATCTTTATTGATAATGATGATGGTAGCAGCCGATTGCAGGCAGGCACTGTAATACTTCTCGAAGTCAACAAAAGAAATATCACCCTTGGTTACTTTATGTATCTCGTTGATGCCTGTAGCCAGTTGGCTCGTATCACCTTTTAAAGTAGCGCCGGTAAATTCGGCCAGCCATTGCACAGGCACACCCTTTTCAAACTGCATATTGCCGGAAAGTTTTCGCAAAAGTACGTTACCCGTATTGCTATTTCAATTCTGCGTTAAGTTTTTGAACTTTAACCCTTCAAACCGCAGCTATTGGGCTATATAAACATAGATGGAAAACTACAGGCATTGCAGGATGCAGTTATACCCGCCGACAACCGGGCATTCCGCTATGGCTATGGCCTGTTTGAAACCATGCTGGTGCTGGATGGTGTCATTCAACTGGCAGACTACCACTGCGACCGCCTGTGGAGCGGTGCAGCGGCCCTATGTCTGCAAATACCCAAACTACTGACACGCGAAGCGCTGGTGCAAGAAGTACTGCGCACCGTAGCTAAAAACAAACTGGAAAAATGCTGCCGGGTGCGCCTGCAGCTATACCCAGGTAGTGGTGGCTTTTTCGATAATGTATCGCAGCAGGCACATTACCTGATAGAATGCTTCCTATTAGAGACGCATATGACTGAGCTGAATGAAATGGGGTTGACCATTGGCATAGCCGAAGGGTTGCAGAAAAGCCCTGATGCACTGGCCAATTACAAAACCACTAGTGCATTGATTTATGCCATAGCAGCGCAGCAGGCAAAAGTCAACAAATGGAATGATGCACTGTTGTGCAACACGCATGGCCACATCATAGAAAGTACCACAACTAATATCTTTTGGATAAAGGATGATAAAGTTTACACCCCAGCACTTACAGAAGGCTGCGTAGCAGGTGTGATGCGCCGGTATATCATGCAGAAAATAGCTGTAACGGAATCTATCTTAACTACAGAAACCTTGCAACAGGCCGATGCCGTGTTTCTTACGAATGCTATTCGTCGTATAAAATGGGTACGGAAATTTGATACAACGATATACAATCATGGTGCAGTATTGAATATTGTGCAGCAGATCTTCTGATGATATCAGGGGTTGCAAATCTGTAGGGTAAACTATTTCTTTGCGCTTCAAACCACTTATAAACTATTATGAAACGCATCTTATGCTTTACCCTGTTACTTTTTTCTTTCTCCTCGTTGTTCGCGCAAATACGCTTTGCACCCGAGATTGGTTACAATTCCGCATCTGTTTCGGGTAAAATAAATGGCCAGTCGGTAGATACAAAGCGTGTACCGGGATTTAAGGCTGGTTTTTTTACAGAGATCCCTTTAATGAAAGCGCTGTTCCTGCAGGCCGGGCTGTCTTATTCCCGCAAAGGATATAGGGAAACAATAGATGAACTGGCAACTAACGGACAGGTGCAGATGAAGCTGACCGGCGATATCAAAACAAAAATAGGATATGCAGAGCTGCCCGTTAACTTGGTTTATAAGGTATACATTGGTCTTGAGGATACCGGTAGCTGCTTCATGTTTTTTGCCGGGCCGTATGTGGGGCGTGTATTACATGGCAGAACAAAAGGCATTATTGAGTCATTTCAAAGCAGCGGCGGCCTTGGTATGATGCGTACCTACGATATTGATGAAAGCACTTCGGCCGGTAACGACCCGAGTTATAACAATATTCGCCCCTGGGATGTGGGGCTGAATATAGGTGTGGGTTATGAATTTGCCTTTGGGCTGGTAGTACGGGGACAATACGGTTTGGGTTTGTCAAACAACCTGCCGGGCGGCGGCCCTTCTAATAGTATGAAGGCAAGTAATATGTCGTTTTCACTGGCCTACCTGATACCGTAATATCCACCCTCTGAATTTTACTGATTACCTTTGCTGCCTATGAGCAGAAAAGTTCGCGTACGTTTTGCGCCGAGCCCTACGGGTGGTTTGCATCTGGGTGGTGTGCGCACGGTTTTATACAATTATCTTTTTGCCCGTCATCACGGCGGCGATTTTGTGCTGCGTATCGAGGATACCGACCAGAACCGCTATGTGCCCGGTGCCGAAGAATATATATACAACTGCCTGCAATGGTGCGGGCTGGAACCCGATGAAAGTCCGCTGAAGGGCGGGCCGCATGCGCCCTACCGCCAAAGCGAGCGCAAGGCACAATATGCACAGTATGCCAAACAACTGGTAGATGCCGGTCATGCCTACTATGCCTTCGATACACCGGAAGATCTGGAAGATATGCGCAGCCGTATGAAGACGGAGGCCAACCCTACCCCGCAATACGACTATAAAATGCGCAGCCACATGCGCAACTCTACCACCCTGCCGCAGGCTGAAGTGGAGCAACTGATACAGGCAGGCACTCCTTATGTAGTGCGCATAAAAATGCCTGTTGGTGAAACTATTAAGTTTACCGACCTGGTGCGTGGCGAGGTGAGTTTCGATACATCGCTGGTAGATGACAAGGTATTGCTGAAGGCCGATGGTATGCCTACCTATCACCTGGCGGTGGTAGTAGATGACTACCTGATGGGCATCACCCATGCCTTTCGCGGCGAGGAATGGCTACCGAGTGCGCCTGTGCACCTGCTGCTATGGAAATACCTGGGCTGGGAAAAAGAGATGCCCGAATGGGCGCACCTGCCGCTGATACTGAAACCCGATGGCCATGGCAAGCTGAGCAAGCGCGATGGCGAACGCCTGGGCTTCCCTGTATTTGCCATGAACTGGACCGACCCTAAAACAGGCGAGCTGACACAGGGCTTTAAAGAGCGCGGTTTCCTGCCGGAGGCGTTTATAAACATACTGGCAATGCTGGGCTGGAACGATGGTACCGAACAGGAAATCTATTCCTTAGATGAATTGGTAAAGCAGTTCTCTATAGACCGTGTGCATAAAGGTGGTGCCAAGTTCGATTACGAAAAGGCAAAATGGTTCAATCACCAGTATATACAGCGCAAGCCTACCGAAGAGCTGGTACCATTAGTGACACCGTACATAGCCGATAAAGGCGTAACGGTAGATGCCGGTTACCTGCATAAGGTGATAGACCTGGTAAAAGAACGCTGCACACTGCTGCCCGACTTTTGGGAGCAGGGCCACTTCTTCTTTACCACGCCGGAAATAACAGAGCTGCAGGCTATAAAAGATAAATGGAACGAACAGAAGAAAACCTTTTTTGAAACCTGGATGGCCGGGCTGGATAGTGCCAGCTGGGCACACGATGCACTGGAGGCAAACTTTAACGAGCTGGTAGCTGCGCAGGGCTTAAAGAAAGGCGATGTGATGCTGCCGCTGCGCATTATGCTGGTAGGCGGCAAGTACGGCCCGCATGTATTCAACATAGTAGAGATGATAGGGAAGGAAGAGACGAAGAAACGGATAGAAAATGCATTAAAAGTGCTATAGCTATAAACAAAGAAGGCCGGTATTACCGGCCTTCTTTGTTTAGTAATGGAATTGTATTAATGGGCTTGTTACTCCACCACTTGTTGTGGTTAACCAATTGACATATATAGTGGTAGGTATTGAACCACCACAATCTCCGTTGCAATTCATAGTAAGATTAGGGTTATATCCACAGGTTAGCTCACCTATTTGATGAATAGTAGAAGTATTACAATCTAAAATGTCTACGGCGATAACTTCAAGTTCGCTACATTGAGGTGTTGGGAACCAAGAACCAGCTGATCCTTCAGTGAAAAATTTAATCATTCCTGTAGCTGCAATGCCTGGAGGCGTATAGCTTAAAGTATAAACTGGGCTGCAAGTTCCTTTGCAAACTGCATACAAGTTCACTACTCCTTTTGTACAATTCGTTGAATTTTGCATTGCATAGGTTACACTTTGAGCAAAAGTTTTACCTGTTAATGTAATAATGAGAGCGGTGATCAATAAAAGCATTCTTTTCATGTGTGTAAAATTTTAAGGTGAAGAATAGACTAATATAAAAATGAATTAATTAAAATTCAATGTTTTAATATTAAAAAATCAATTTGCTATAAAAAATTAATCTGTTGTTAAATATTTTTTAATAAACAATTTGAATTACGTATTTCATTTTTTATATTTGGTAATAGTGTTCAAATTTTCTTTAATCATTTTAATCGGGTACAAACATGAAAATGAAATTTATTCTTGCTGCCGTATTGTTGTCAGGCACAACTTATGCACAACAGAATGTAAGCACCAATGGCGTTAAGTATGTTCTGCTGGAAGAAGGCACAGGAGCTTGGTGTCCTCACTGCTCTGATGGTGCTGTATATGTAGAGAATGTACTTGCCTCTCATCCAAAAGTAATAGCAGCATCTATTCATGATGACCAAGGGGCAGGTCCAACCCTCGATCAAATGGTAATAGCTGAGGGAGCGACCTGGAATACAGATTATGCGACTCCTGTTGGATGGCCTTGTGGTGCTGTTGACAGATTGACTAATATAGCAGGTAATACAGATGTCGTTATGAATAGGGGAAAGTGGGCATCAGCATGTACTTCAAGGGAAGGTGCAAGTGCAGATGTGGATATTAATATGACACATTACTACGACCAAACTACCAAGACTTTATCAATAACTGTAACTGCGAAAATGAAGAAAGACCTTTCGGGTGAATATAGGATAAATGCATATGTAGTAGAGGATAAAGTTTCTGGTACAGGTTCGGGCTGGGATCAGAAAAACGATACAAGTTATTATAACAATAATCCATCGCACAAATACTACAAGGCTAATAATAATGCTACTAAGACCGCTATCGTAGGCTTTAAACATATGCAAGTGGTTAGAGCTATGCTAGGGGGTACTTATGGTACTGCCGGTATCATAGCAAATAATCCTAAAAAAGATGCTACATATACTAAAACCTATACCTATACAGTAACCGGAACTCAAAAAGTATCGGATATGAAACTTATAGGTATGGTGCAGCAGTATAATGCAGACTTGAAAAAACGCCCTATTCTGAACTCCGTTCAGGCAAAAGTATTGCCGTGGAATCCTTCAGGTATAGCACAGGTTTCCAACTTTACAGAAATGAAGGTGTTTCCTAATCCGGCATCAAGCGTAATAGGCATCCAGGCATTGGTAAATGAACCTGCTGAAACAAAAGTTACGATTACTAATGCCGTAGGTCAAACCGTGTTTACCAAAATGTATCCTGCCGGTGGCAGCATGTTTGCAGAATCTATCTCTGTTGAGCATCTGAATAGTGGTTTATACTTTGTTACCGTTTCAAGCAACGGTAGCTCGGTTGTTGAAAAGTTATTCATCAATAAATAATAACTGATAAAATCCATTGTGTAGAGCTGTCCATATCGGGCAGCTCTACTTTTTTATAAATAAATACATCATCGTAATACATTATTTTTGCCGCCAGTTATGGCAAACGAGAATCAACTGCAAAGCATTATAGCCCACTGTAAGGAATACGGCTTCATCTTCCAGAGTAGCGAAATATATGATGGCCTCGGTGCCGTGTACGATTACGGCCAGTATGGTGCCGAACTGAAAAAGAACATCCGCGACTACTGGTGGAAAAGCATGACCCAGATGCACGATAACATTGTGGGTATTGATGCGGCCATCTTCATGCACCCTACCGTATGGAAGGCCAGCGGCCACGTAGATAATTTCAGCGACCCGATGATAGATAACCGCGATAGCAAAAAACGCTACCGTGTAGACCACCTGATAGAAGCCCATGCCGAAACGCTGGATAAAGCAGCAGCCGATGCCCTGCTGCAAAAAATGGATAGCCTGCTGGCTGCCGATGATTTTGCAGGCCTTAAAACCCTGATAGAAGAGAACAAAATAAAATGCAGTGTCAGCGATACGGCCAACTGGACCGATGTGCGCCAGTTCAACCTCATGTTTGCTACCGAAATGGGTGCTGTGGCATCTGATAACCCGGAAGAGAATAAAGTGTACCTGCGTCCTGAAACGGCACAGGGTATTTTCGTCAATTTCTTGAATGTGCAGAAGACCGGCCGTATGAAAATACCTTTCGGTATAGCACAAACAGGTAAGGCC
Organism: Azovibrio restrictus; assembly: GCA_029255605.1. GTDB lineage: Bacteria > Bacteroidota > Bacteroidia > Chitinophagales > Chitinophagaceae > Polluticoccus. The sequence goes on along the minus strand of JANLJF010000118.1, from coordinate 161 downwards.
TTTCGTAATGAGATTGTTGCCCGTGGCTTCATCTTCCGTATGCGCGAGTTCGAACAGATGGAAATGCAATTCTTCGTTCGCCCCGGCACACAAAAAGAGTGGTACGAATACTGGAAGGAAACCCGCATGAAATGGCACTTGAGCCTGGGCATTCCGCAAGA
>JANLJF010000117.1 GCA_029255605.1 Azovibrio restrictus | reverse complement strand
AATGAGTGAAGCCACCCGGCGTATCAGCATCAGGGTCGTGTACGGTAATGGCCAGCATCTTGGTATTGGCCGGTATGTTGGCAACAGATACAGGCGGGTTGATGTTCTCTCCCTCGCAGGTATATTTCTGTGGTATAGTGCCGCCATGGCTGAAGGCACTGCTGGTTACTATCAATCCCTTTTCGGTATCGGCCGAGGTAAGCGTTACGAACGCCCCCAGCATGATGGTGAAGAATAACGAACGCATATGCTTTGCTTTTACCCTAAGCCGTGCAAAACTATGCCAGCAGCCTGCCGCAGGCAAAACCAGTATACCCATGCTATATATACCGGCTGGAAAAACAGGCGCGATATATTGTAAGCATTTGGTTTAGTGATAGCTACGCTGATATTGGCAGGAAATACACATACCAGCAGCACTATCAGCCCCCATGCAGAAAGCTGCCGTGTTGACTGGAATAAAAGCCCGATCCCCAATAGTATCTCCGCCGCACCGCTCACATAGTTCATAGCCTCTCGATAAGGCCAGTTGGCAGGTATCATACCCAGTAATTTATCAGGCTTGGCAAAGTGCGAAATGCCTACCAGTACAAACATGATAGCCGCAGCTACTACACCACAGAAAACAGGGTTGCGCAGTGCAGCGCTGATACCGGTGAGCGATACCAGCCACACCAGCGTATACATTATTATGAGCCCAATGAAGAATGCCATATCCTATTTTTACATCAAAAGTAGCCCCGGCATTAGCCTCAAAAAATGAACCTCGGTTAATTAATACGATGCCGTATGCGGCTGAGCGCCTGTGGTGTAATGCCTATATAAGATGCAAGATATTTCAGCGGTATCTGCTGTATGTATTGCGGCTGCTCGTGCAGCAAATGCAGGTAGCGCTCTTCAGCGCTCTGTGTAAGGAAAGATAATTCCCGCGCCGTTTTGCGGATAAACAATTGCTCTGCCGCCAGCCTGCCTATCATCTGCCCCTGCTCATTGCCTTTATATACTTCCTGCAAATCGGTATAAGATATGCACCATATGGAAGTAGCTACCAGGGCTTGTATAAAGTAGGGTGCAGGCTTGCGGGTAAGAAAGGAACTATAACCCGATGTGAAATTACCCTCGAATGCAAAGTCGAACGTTATCTCTTTTTCGCCCTTTTCTACATAAAAACGCAGCATACCCTTCTCTACAAAATAGAGATAGTCTTCCACCTGCCCACTTTTTAAAATGATAGCATTTTTGTCATAATCCTTTTGCTCCAGCCGGTTGCTGAAAGCGGAGAAATCGAATGCATGATTACTTTGAGTGGCGAAAAGTTTTTGTATCTGTTCCATTTGTGCAGCAAACTAAATTTAGTGATATTTTAATGCACGATTTTAGTATATGCTTATCTTGCGGAATAAAATAATAAAGATGCCCCGCCTGCTATACCCATTGTTACTACTATTATTGTGTTCTTCATGCGTTATTGCCATCAATGAAAATGGCTACCGCGAATTATCAACTGCTAAAAGGCAGCAACTGCGCCAATATCCATCGCCTTATGTACCAACAGATACACCGGCAACGCTGGTAGAAATTACAGGTGATGATATCAAAACCGAGCTAAGCCGGAATGACTACACATGGATACATATGTGGAAACCATATTGTAAAGGGCCACATTGCATGCCACTGTATTACTACGATAAAATAGCTACCGACTTTAAACCCAGGCAGGTAAAGTCGTTCACCATATCGCGCCTGTATGCCGACCCAACGCTATGGAGTGAATTGGCAAATGGTAGCCGGCACGATAATGTCTATGTGTTAAAAGATGCTGTGTACGGGCATAAGGCCGGTAAAGGCTGGAAAAAATTCCTGTGCGAGATCATTAATGAAGACAATATTTGCAGGGCTCAACCCACACACACCATCTTCAAAAAAGATAAGCTTATTTATCACGGCTCAGATATATCTGCCGCTATTATGGATAGTGTATTGCGCAGTAACTAACGCTATTCCAGCACCCCTTCTTTTATCTCGTTCCAAAGGGCGCGATAGCAGGTAGCGGCATAGCTGCTGGGTGCAAAGGCTTCCAGCGGTGCATGGTGCACGCCCATCTTTTCTACATCCGACAGGTAGGGTATGTAGTATTCAAAAAAGCGTTTGTCTTTATGCAGTTGCAGCATCACATCTTTGTGCATGTTCTTGCGTATATCCACCATCGTAAAGAAGCACATCAGCTTTTCTACATCGCCTTTCTCTTCAAAATAGTGCTTTACTATTTCATACGTTCGTATAGACAGCGTAGTAGGTATCACCGGCATCAGCACCGCATCCGATGCGAAGAAGATATTATCGGCCAGTGAAGAAAACCCCGGGGGGCAATCGATAAATACAAAATCGTAAGTATTTGCTACCGTCTTCAGCAGGTTGCGTATTTGCTTCTTCGAGCTCTTGTCATCCAGTAATAAATCCAGCTTGCGGGCACTCAGGTCGGCAGGTATAATGTCCAGTCCCTCATATGGGGTAGCCATGATGGCTTCTTCCAGGTCCAGCGTATGTTCTATTATCTTCTTGGCCGTTACTTTTTCTTTAGGCTGCGCATTGTAGTAAAAGCTGGCAGCGCCCTGCGGGTCCAGGTCCCATAGCAATACCTTATAGCCAACGCGTGCAGCCATGTGTGCAAAATTGACACAAGAGGCTGTTTTGCCCACACCACCCTTCAGGTTGTATAACGAAGTAATGAACATAACCGGTGCATTAGGTTGTATATAAAACTACATCTTTATGCGTATGATAACAATGGCTATAACCCGGTGTACAGAAAAGTAACACCGGCTTATCCCTATTTTTACACCTCTGTATGGATACTGCATTAGATTTTCATAAGATTATAGATGCCATAGAAACCCGTTATGGCAAGCTGGATGCGGCTTGTATAGATGCCATGCTAACCCAGCTGAAGCCGCTGCAGGCAGCCAGGGAAACACAACTGGTAAAGGAAGGGCAGTATGCGGATAAAACCTATTACATCATCAAAGGCTGTGTACGTGCTTTTTATATAAAAGATGGTAAGGAAATAACAGATTGGTTTGCTTTTGAGAATGAATTTGTCTGTTCCATTCACAGTTTTTTCAACCGGGTGCCCAGCCCGCATTTTATAGAAGTGCTGGAAGATAGCCGGCTGCTGGAAATAGACAGGGATGCTGCCGAAATGCTGAGCCGGGCTTATCACAGTTTTGAAACCTTGCAAAAAAATGTGGTGATACACACCCTGCTAAAACTGCAAAACAGGGTGGAGGGCTTATTGTTTGAAAATGCCCACAACCGGTATCAGCACCTGATAGGGCAACAGCCCGATATAACACAGCGCATACCGCTGACGCATATCGCTTCGCACCTGGGCATAACGCTGGAAACCCTTAGCCGTATACGTCATCCTAAATACGGAATTTGATATATGTCAAATGCATTGTGGCAGGGCATAGTGAATTTTGCTCCGCAATAAACATGCACCCATGGCACGCAAGAAAATACTAATAATCAACGGTCATCCCGACGCCCAAAGCTACAACCGCGCATTGACAGATGCCTATGCAAGCGGTGCACAACAAGCAGGTGCCGATGTGCAGATAATTCACATAGGGCAATTACAATTCAATCCTAATCTGCAATATGGCTACCGGCAGCGTACAGAACTGGAGCCCGACCTGCTGGATGCACAGCAGCAGATAGCGCAGGCACAGCATATCGTGTGGATACACCCGCTATGGTGGGGCAGCTACCCTGCCGTAATGAAGGGTTTTATAGACAGGGTTTTTCTCCCCGGTTTTGCTTTTAAGAAAAGAGAAAACTCGCTATTGTGGGATAAACTGCTAAAAGGTAAAACGGCCACCATCATCTGCACGATGGACCAACCGGCATGGTATTACCGGCTCATAAATGGTGGTGCGGGGCTCAAAGCCCTCAAAAAACAGACACTGGAATTTTGCGGTATCAAGCCTGTAAAGACCATCTGCATAGGCCCCATCAGGCTATCGAAAGATAGCTACCGGCAGCGTTGGCTCACCCGTATAGAAAAGCTGGGCAAGATGGAGGGGTAAACTACTCCTTATCCCTTTCCGGCTCCCTGCCACCGATGTTGAATAAACGATAAGCCAGCGCCGTACCTACACCCTCTGCCTTGCTATATCCAAACGACTGGCGCGGCACAATGTAGTTGCCCGCTTTATCCATCACATAGTATTCTATGCGCTTAGCCTTCCCTTCGCCACCATATATCACATAGGCATCGGGTGCATAACGGTTGCCTGCCGTATTCCAGTTGATGTTGCATGCTTTTAGCCTGTCGGTCACTACCGCATCGTTCTTACCACCAATGTGCAGGTTAAGGCTCATCTTCAGCCCGCTGTTGGGTACCAGTTGCGGGTACAGGGTATACAGACGGTACATCCAATCATTATACGCATTGTTATCCTTGCGTTGCAGGGCGCATTGCGCCTGCGCCTGGTACACACGTGCTATCAGCAGCTTTTCATACTCGGCATCCATATTCGGGTCGCGCAGTATGCCATCCAGCGTTATGCGTGCTTCTTTATAGTTTTCCTGCTTCATTTGCAGCAGCGCTACAAACAGCTTGAAGTATTTGCGCACATACTTACGGTCGTCTTTCTGCGCCTCTTTCTTATAGCGTTCTAAAAAGAACTTCGTACTGAAATCTTTTATCAGGTACCACACCTCATCCCAGCTCACCGTGCTTTCGGTAGAAAACAGTTTGTATATCACCCTATCACGCTCGGGGTTCATGGCAAACTGGTTGATGATAAGAAACTGTTGCACATATTTTTCAGACAGCACCTGCCCCATCTTTCCCAGCACCTTGGGGTTATACCACCAGTTGGCATTCTCAAACCGCTGGCGTTCCAGTGCAGCCTGCAGGCTCATCAGCTTCACTAATTGTATGCTGAAGTCGTAATGCGTTTGGCCCAGTGTGGTGCCTATATGCAACTCTTTAAACTCAGATGCTTTCTTTATGTAGCGGTTTGCTTCTGTCAATTGCCCGTCGTAAAAAAGACAACGCGCCAATGCTATATTATACCAGCCAAAGCCCGGTGTAGAGCCATTGGCTTTTATCATATCCTTCATCAGCATATAGCCCTGCTTGGGTTGTGCTTTATACAGGTTGATGATGGATGTATAGTAGGCCCATTCCTTCAGGCGCTTGCTGGCCGCATCTTGTGTGATGGCTTCTTTATATTCTTTCTCCGCCTCGCGAAAATCGCCGCATATACTGCGAAAGGTAGCGTAGTTATTGTGCGGGAAGATGCCGCTATTGCGCATCTGGTTGTAGTAGTATGCGGCTGAGTCTATTTTCAATGCATAGCTATACAGCATCGATTTGTAGTGGTACACCGATAGCTTTTCCTGCTGCTCATAGCCCGGCTGGTATATGGTAGCGTTTATTTTCCTGTTGATGTTTATCCGGCGCAGCCCTGAGTCGAGATAGCGGTTGGCCAGCTTTTCATTCTCATCAATACTATTCTTCAGGAAGGGAAACTTACTGCTGGTATAAAAGCGGTTGCGATGCACCGTCCACCCCAGGTAGTTGTAGGCATCCATATGGTAGTCGCGCTGAAAGTTCCATTTCAGCACCCGCCGCAGCAGGTCATATACCTTCTGTGTTTCTTCCGTGCTCGAGTAGCAGTCCATCAGCAGGTAGGCTATCATCGTGTAGTCTATCTGCAGGCGGTACACGTATATATAGGTAGCCACATCGCCCGTGCGTGTAGCCAATTGCTTGCGGTAGTCGCGCTCCATCAGGCGCAGCGCTTTTTCCAGCGGCACGGCAGCATTCCTGTAACCAATGTAGTCGGCAGCATGCTCATGCTTATAAGCCCCCTCATACATCCACCCTACAAAGTAGGTGCTGTCTATCCGTTTGAACTCGCGGCTGCGGGGCAGTGCATCATCGCTAAACATATCCGATGCCATACGCTTGGCATCTATTTCGTACCGCAATGCGGCGTTCTTCGTATGTTCTATCGGCTGCGCCTGTGTAGTTATGGCCAGCACCATACAAGCCCACAGGCTTAGTATAGATATAAACCTGCACTTGTGCTTGTCAAGTATCGCAAGGGTTATATCAGGCATATAGTTTCAGTTTCGCCAGTCTTTCTGCTTCTTTGTTTATGATGCTTTCCAGTGCTTTCAGCTTGCCTTCCTTGTTGCGGTATATCAGGCGGTGTTCCAGCACAGCGCGGGCTATGTCTTTCACATCGTCTTCTATCACAAAGGTGCGGCCCTTTACCAGTGCATAGGCGCGCAGGCATTTTATAAAGGCAATACCGCTACGGGTAGATGCACCCAGTGCTATATCCTGGTGGGCACGTGTACCGCGCACCAGGTTGGTAACGGCTTTCAGTATCTCTTCGTGTATAAATACACCGGCAGCCTGTTTTTGCAGGTCCAGTATATCGTTCAGGCTCAGTGTCTGCTCCAGCGATACCAGGTTCTGTGCTATCTCCACATACTCACGGTAGATGTTCAGCTCGGTTTCTTCATCCACATAGCCAAAGTATATTTTCATAAAGAACCTGTCCAGCTGCGCAGCAGGCAATGGATAAGTGCCTTCCATTTCCACCGGGTTTTGGGTGGCTATGGTAAAGAACATGTTCTCCAGTTTCAGTGTAGTATCACCTACGGTTATCTGGTGTTCGGCCATGGCTTCCAGCAGGGCGCTTTGCACCTTCGGCGATGCACGGTTTATCTCATCGGCCAGCAGTACGTTACAAAACAGCGGCCCTTTCTTAAAGATGAACTCTTTGGCATTATCGTCAAAGATGTGCGTACCTATCAGGTCCATCGGCAGCAGGTCTGGCGTAAACTGTATGCGCTTAAAGATAACATGCTCACCCGCACGGCCACCACTGATGCATTGCGCCAGCGTGCGTGCCAGTACGGTCTTACCCGTGCCGGGGTTGTCTTCCATCAGTATATGGCCACCGGCCAGCAGGCAGGTCACTACCATTTCTACCTGGTGCTGCTTGCCGCGTATTACTTTTTCTATCTGTGCTATTAAACCCTGTATGGCTGTAGTTGCGTTCGATGATATCGGTTCAGAAACGGGTTCCATCATATAGTCCGTGCTTTATACAAGTTTACATATTTATGCGCTGCAAACCCGTGCCGCGCTGATAAATTTTTGTGAAAAGGGGTACTGTTTTGCATCATTATGACGGGTTATTGTAATTTTATATAAAGTAGTTATCATGACCACGACTGCCATACGTAAGAAATTGGTGGATTACCTTAAAACCGCCGACGATAAAAAAATCAAGGCCATATATACTATGGTAGAGGATGAAATAAATACAAAAGCCAATGATTGGGATGAACCTTTTATTACAGAATTGGAAAAAAGGAGTAAGTCTTTGAAAAGCGGCACAGCTAAAACCTATACTTGGGAAGAAACTAAAAAGGCGGCTATTCAAAAGGTAAAAACGACCAAAAGGAAATAATGCCATTCCAACTTCTTCTTCATGAGCAGGCTTCTTTGGAATATATTGCTGCTTATGAATGGTACGAATTAAAGCAAAAAGGCCTTGGTGATTCTTTTATGAATGCAGTAGAGGATTGTCTTGTCCGGATAAAACAACAGCCCGATCTATACAGTAAAATCAAAGGCAACTTCAGGCAGATAAAAGTTCACAGTTTTCCATACACCATTGTTTATGAGTTTTTCCCACGGAAAAAACTTATCCATATAGCTGCCATTCATCATACCAGCAGGCATCCTAAAAGGAAAATAAGGAAAAAGTAACCCCCCGTTACTTACTCACCATCCTTACCACCGGCACCAGCATTTCTTCCAGCGATATACCGCCGTGCTGAAAGGTATTGCGGTAGTAATTCACATAATGGTTGTAGTTATTGGGGTAGCACAAAAACACATCTTCTTTCGCAAAGATGAAGGTAGAACTTACATTGGGCTTGGGCAGTGCAGCATCCTGCGGGTTGCGGAAGGCCAGCACATCTTTGGCTTCATACTGCAGGTTCTTACCATGCTTATAGCGCAGGTTGGTGGTAGTAGCTCTGTCGCCCACGCACTTGCTCGGTGTCTTTACCCGCACGGTGCCATGGTCGGTGGTTACCATCACCTGTATATTCTTATCGGCTATCTTCTTCAGCGCACGGTATAGTGGAGAGTGTTCAAACCAGCTCACCGTCAGCGACCGGTATGATACTTCATCGCCGGCCAGCTCTTTCAGCACTTCCATCTCCGTACGTGCGTGCGACAGCATATCTACAAAGTTGTACACGATAACGGTCAGGTCATTGTTCAGGCAGTTATGGATATTATCTTCCAGCAGCTTGCCATTCTCGTTATTGGTTATTTTTATATACTGCGTTTTCAGGTGGTCCAGCTTCAGCTGTTTCATCTGGTAGCGCAAAAAAGTTTCTTCAAACAGGTTCTTGCCACCTTCTTCATCATCGTTCTTCCACTCGTTCGGGAATTTCGCTTCTATATCTACCGGCAGCATACCTGCAAACAGCGCATTACGCGCATATTGCGTAGCCGTAGGCAATATGCTGTAAAACATATCTTCTTCTACCGGGCGAAAGCTTTCCTGCATAATGGGTTGCAGCATTTTCCACTGGTCATAGCGCAGGTTGTCTATCACTACCAGGAAGGTAGGCTTGCCTTGTTCCAGGTGCGGTGCTACTTTACGCTTAAATAGTTCGTGCGACAGCAGCGGCGCATCAGTAGCGGTTTTCTTCACCCAGTTTGCATAGTTTTTCGATACGAATTTGAAAAACTCCGTATTGGCTTCCGACTTCTGGCTTTGCAGCACTTCCATCATTTCATCGCTATCGCTGCGCGCCATTTCCAGTTCCCAGTACACCAGTTTGCGATACAGCTCTTTCCACTCTTCATGATTGGGGTTCGAGCTGAGCGCCATAAACAGGTTTCGGAAATCCTGCTGGTAGGCAGTGGTGGTCTTTTCGCTTACCAGCCGCTTGGTATCCATTATCTTCTTCAGCGACAGCAATACCTGATTGGGGTTCACCGGCTTTATCAGGTAGTCGGTTATCTGCCCGCCTATGGCTTCTTCCATAATGTTCTCGGCCTCGTTCTTGGTCACCATCACCACGGGCAGGTTGGGGTGCATTTCTTTAATGCGCGCCAGTGTTTCCAGTCCTGTAAGGCCGGGCATGCTTTCATCCAGCATCACTACATCTACGGTTTTCTCCTTCAGCAGTTCCAGTGCATCGTGGCCGTTGCTGAGGGGGGTTACTTCGTAGCCTTTATTTTTCAGGAATAATATCTGCGATTTGAGGGAATCGATTTCATCATCCACCCATAGTATTTCACCCTGTATTGTATTCATATTGATAATGTGCTGTTTTGGAGGCTTACATGGCTAAATTACGTTTATCGATACTGCTATCCTATCTCTTTAACGCAAGTTTACCATCTTTGCACACCTATAACGAGATAATAACCACGCTATTGTTCTAAAAATTAATGCCAATGGATAATATAACGATACGCTACGCCGCCGCTGCTGATTGCCCGCGTATGATGGAACTGGTGCACGAACTGGCGGTGTACGAGCGCGCACCCGAAGCGGTAACGGTAAGCCTGGAGCATTTTATAGAAAGCGGCTTTGGCGATAAGCCTGTATGGTGGGCATTGGTGGCGGAAGTGGATGGCACTGTGGTAGGCTTTGCGCTCTACTACATACGCTACAGCACGTGGAAGGGCCAGCGCATGTACCTGGAAGATATACTGGTAACCGAGGCATGGCGTGGCAAGGGCATTGGCACCCTGCTGATGGACAAATTGATAACCATAGCTAAAGAAAAAGGTTACAGCGGCATGCTATGGCAGGTGCTCGACTGGAATGAACCCGCCATCAATTTCTATAAAAAATACAAAGCCAGCTTCGACCCCGAATGGGTGAATGTGAGTTTGGAAATTGGGGATTAGAAATTAGTTGATTGGTTAACTGGTTAATAAGTTAATTGGTACTGAAGGGAAAGCCCCTTTAGGGGTTTGGGGTTAGTTGCATCCTTTTCAAGCGCTTTATACTTTTTATCATATTGCTTACACTAAGCAGTATCCACATCCCCCAGAAAAATGCCATCTTGGGCTTCTCTGAATTAAGAGACATGTAGATCATGACGCACCAGAACAAGATAGATAGGATGCTGATGATTATGGTTAAGCGGTTCGCAAACCTTGAAAAATAAACCGGGTCTGATAGTTTTTTAAACAGGTTCATATCAACAAGATACTGAAAATGCCTAATACATAATACCAAGCCTGCTTCGACCCTGAATAGGTGAATGTGAGTTTGGAAATACAGTAGGTGGAAAATTAATCTTTATAAATATCAAAATTTGAAAAAGTAACTATTCCAAAATCCTTACTGGTTTTGACTTCAGTTCTTTTGACATTTTCAATAAGGGTTGTATCATCCGGTACATCATTTAAGTCTATGGTTTCAAACCCATCTTTGTGAAGTATCCAAGTGTTATGCTGCTTGGAGTATTTAAATGTAGTAAATCGAGTGCCAACCAAAGGTCCTCCACCAATTGCATGCTCTACTGTAAAATATCCATTGCGAACCACAATATTCGTAAAAGGATCATCATATCGTGCCCCAGTACTGTGCAAACTATATATCAGCTTGTTACTTTCCGCAGCAATGCTATAACCGCCACTGGGCAATGCCGAGAATATTAGAGCCAACCTAGTAACGTTTGTATCGGATACCGACACCAATGAATCTTCCCTTTTCTGCTTAAGGACCAGTATGATATCGGAAATTTGGTCACCATCCAAATCGCCTGTAGCAGAATCTAATAATTCATAAGCATGTGGGATAAATTCAGAAAAAGTAGTACTACGCACTGGTTGAAGCGTATCAATCCCTAATGCTTTTTCTTCTATGGGATTTTGACTATTACGACACGCATAGAAGAATGATGCAGTAAAGATGAGCGTTATATAATATCTCATAGAACGGCTATGTTATAAAATAGTATGCTCAGTCCAATTTTTTCAGTTGCCTTATACTTTTTATCATATTACTCACGCTAAGGCATAGAAACAATCCCCAAAATATGGCTTTCTTAGGTGTATCAGAATGGAGAGCCATATAGGTCATAAAGCTCCACAATAATATAGCGAGTATGCTGATCACAATGTTGAAGCGGTTGCCAAACCTTGAAAAATAAACAGGGTCAGATAGTTTTTTAAAGAAGTCCATAGGTGTGTAGTAAGGATTAATACATAAAGTACCCGCCCTTCAGCCACGATGGGCAGCGATAGGTTTTGAACTGGAAGGAGATATTGAACATGAAGGTCATGTACTGGTCTTTGGTGGCGCTATTGCCACGTTGCTTCCCCGGCCTGCCCAGCGGCTCGCCGCTCTTTTCCAGCGAACGGTCTTGCAATATATACGCCGGCGATGGGTTGGAAGGGTTCGGGTCAAACAGGGTGCGGTCTACATACGTAGTGCTCACATCATCTATATAGTCCGATAGTGTCAGCCGGTGGCTTATTTCAAACCCAAGGTTCACACCCGGGCGCAGCCAGTATTTCACACCCACCCCCAGCGGAAAGCAGATGTTGAAATTGCTGTAGATACGGTCGGCATAGCCAACAAACTGCCCCTCTGTGCCCATATCCTTCAGGTTATAGCGCACGCCATTATACTTGGTATAGGGGTTAAAATAAAACCCACCGATACCACCTGTCAGGTAAGGTGTAAAGCGTGCCTTATCTTCTCCCGTCGTAAAGCGGAAAAAGTTGAACTCTGCCTGCACGGATGCCTCTACTATATCGCTCTGAAAGTTGAGGTTGCGTTTCTTATTGTAGTAGTTGGAAGATAGCTTGTCGTCATACCCTATATGCGCATAGTTGGCCGAAAAGCGCACGGCTATGAACGGGTTGACGTGTATGCGGGTAAATACACTGCCTGCCTGGCGTATATATTTCAGCCCGTAGTTATCATTCAGGTCGCCAAAGTATTGTGCCCCGCCGATGCCAAAGCCATACTCCGTACCGGTAAAGAAGCTTTGCGCGTGCAACTTTTCCGTGGCTGTACAGCATATTATCCATCCTATAAGGGCTACTATCTTTCGCATAATTCTACCGAAGGTATAACTACAAATGTAAAAGTTTATTGTTTTGCGGCGGCCCTAATTGCGCCTGTCCACCCCCCAGTACAATTTCTGCCGGATGGTTTTCAGGAAATTATGCTCATCCGGCCGCACCAGCGATATAGTGAAGGCCTCTTTTTTTACCGCCAGTTGCACACCACTGGTAATGATCTCTGTCCGCGAATCCAGCGTACACAAAAACTGCTCCGTGCGCCCTTCTACTTCAAAAGATATCACATTATCATCGGGCACCACCACGGGGCGGGTGTTCAGGTTGTGCGGGGCTACCGCTGTTATGATAAAGCTGGATGTCTGCGGAAATATCACCGGCCCGCCGCAGCTCAGGGAATAACCCGTAGAGCCTGTAGGCGTTGCTACTATCAGCCCATCGGCCCAGTAGGTGTTCAGAAATTCGCCATTCAGGTAGGTATGTATCTTTATCATCGATGAAGAATCCTTCCGGTGGATGGTAAACTCATTCAGTGCAAAAGGTACATCTCCAAACAGAGGCACGCTGCTGTCTATGTGCAGCAGGCTGCGCTTTTCCAGCGTATAAGAGCCGCGCACCAGCGATAATATGGCTGCTTCCACTTCCTCTTCAGGTATGGCTGCCAGGAAACCCAGCCTGCCCAGGTTGATGCCTATCAGCGGTATATTGCTGCCGCCTACAAAGCATACCGTATCCAGCAGGGTGCCATCGCCCCCCAGGCTGAAGAGCATGTCGGTATGAAAGGGCAGGTCGGCCTTGCCGGTAAACAGGCGTGGCGTAGCCTTCAGCTGTATATGCGGGGCTATACGCTCATAAAAATCCTTATAGAACACCATTTGCATGGTATTCATTTCCAGTAGTTGTATGATGTGCTGCAGCGTGGGTATATCCTGCGGCTCGAATGTGCGGTTGTAGAGTGCTACCAGCATGTCAGCAATTATTCGCTATTAATATGTAAATATAAACCTTTTTGTCCCAGGTGGTTCCATGTGTACTCCAGCCTGAATTTGAATTCGTAAGTAGAAACGAAGTCGAGGCCAAAACCACCCGAATATAAAGGCCTGTTGTTCAGGAAGCTATTGCCGGGTATGCTGTTGTGCACATAGCCCACATCGGCAAACAGTTTGGGGTATATACGGAAGGGTATTACCGACAGGTAACGGAATGGCAACCTGATGGTTTTATTGATAAGCTCATACTTCAGGTTGGTGCGCAATACGCCGTAGTGCGTACCGTCTATTACGTAGTATTCGTAGCCGCGCACATATTCGCTATTGCTACCCATGGCATACCTGAAGGCATAGGGCGGGTCTTTGGGCACACCCAGCCTGCCGCGCAATACCTCGGCAAAGTAAAATTTAGTACGCCCCAGTTTTTTAAAATATCCCACCTCGCCCATTGCATAGCTTTGAAACCCAATGCCCTTAATACCGATGCGCGCACCGGCATAGCCCACTACTTTCCATCCCGTCATGGGATAGTTCCAGTTGTCTACCCGGTTCAGGTCGTAGCGGTAGGTAAGTTCCATCAGTTGCAGGCTCTTGCTGCCATCTTTATAATAGTCGTGGTTCAGTTGTATGATGGTGTCTTCCACTTTAAAATCGCGGTAGCGAAACTCCACGGTATGTTTATTGGCATAGGCGGGGCGCAATACATACAGCGCCGCTGCTTCAAACTGGCGGATGATGTATTTGCCCGGTTTCTTTACAAAGCGCAGTTTATTGCTGTCGGTGGTGTAAAAGGTTTCCTCATTCTGCGCAAAAAAGAAAGAGGCACCTAAGCCATGCTGCTGGTTCTTATCTATATAAGGCTTAAAATATTCCAAGCCGAATTTCTGAGTATAACCCACCTGCACGGTAGCGCTCAATTGCTCCATATTCCCCCGAAAGTTGCGGTGTTTCAGCATTACGCCCAGGTTGGCACGGCGTATATCGCGGTTTTGCTCATTCCACCATACGTTGAAGTTGCGGTCGGCCAGCTTTAGGGTAAATTCGGGTATGATAAACCACTGTTCCCGCACTTTTATCACCCAGTCTATAGTGCTGTCGTTCACTACCTGTGTCAGGAATATCACTTCCGAAAAGAGGGTAAGGTTCAGCAGCCTTTTTTTATTGATATCTATAAGGGTTTCAATGTCTTGCTTCTGCAGCGAGTCGTTTTCGCCGATGCTCATTTCGCGCAGCAGCACGGCTTTCTTCGTTTTCTTATTCCCTTCAAATATGATGTGGCGCAGCCATACCTTGTCTGCCAGGCGCTGCCTGCTGCTATCGGGCACGGCTTTTTGCGCATAAGCGCTTGTAGCTGCCGCTATTAGCCATATATACAACAGGAGGTAATGCTTCATTTTGAAAAACGCTGCAAGATACTATTATGCCTGCGCATGCCATATGCAGGAATGAATAAATATTGTGCCCTAACCTTTACGGCCTGGGTATGGTCTTATAGAATAGTCCCATATCTCGTAACTTTAAAAGCACCCGAGCGTTTTTAGATATTATGACCAAACGTATTTCCCTTGCTATTATTACAGGCCTGTTTAGCATCCTTGCTATCAATGCCTGTAAGCATAAACCTTATGTAAGCCCCGGCGACCAAACCTATGGTGGCTTTCCCGATGCTGTAGGTAAAATAATGATCAACCGATGTGCTACAGCCGGTTGCCACAATGCGGCCACGCGGCAGGCAGGTTTGCTGCTCGATAGCTGGGAGCACCTTTTTGAAGGCGGGGTGAGCGGTGCGGCTGTTATTGCCTACAATCCTGAACTGAGCCCGTTATTATATTTCATCAATACAGACAGTAGCTTAGGTGCCGTAGCAATACCAACGATGCCCGATGATGGCACTACGCTGAGCAAAGAGGAGTACCTGGCCATACGCGACTGGGTAGCAGCAGGGGCGCCCAACCGCGAGGGTAAAATACCCTTCAGCGATAATGCCGATACAAGGCAGAAGATATATCTCACCATGCAGGGCTGCGACCTGCTGGGCGTAATAGATGCCCAAAGCATGCAGGTGATGCGCTACCTGAAAGTGGGCGACCCGGCTGTGCCGCAAAACTTACCACACTGCGTACGCGTATCGCCCGATGGCAAATATGCTTATGTAAGTGCGCTGAACAGCAAATATGTGCAGCGTATAAATACCGCTACCGATAAGATAGAAACATCGCTGCGCCTGCCTGATAATGGCAATACGGCATGGAACTTATTATACATCACGCCCGATAACAATGAGCTGATAGTTAGCAACTGGATAGAGAACGGCTATATATCCTGGGTAAATGCGAAAGACATGCAGCCGCTGGACCCTATACCCTTCCAGTTGAAAACACCACACGGCATCACCAGCAATGCCACTGGCGATACCCTTTTTGTAACGGCAGAGAAATACAATGCAGTATATAAAATAGTACCGGGCCGTAATGGTGCCCTGCCTTTCCTGGATACCATATCTATTGTAACAGGGCAGGCTCCTAAGTTTAATGACAGCAGCGGTGCGCCCCAGCCGCATGAAATCATGATGGTGCCCGATTTCTCCAGGTACCTGCTTACCTGCCAGCGCAGCAATGAGGTAAGGGTGCTGGATGCCTTTACCGACCAGGTATTGGCCGTAATACCTACTGGCACCTTTCCGCAGGAAATAGCCATTTCTAAGACACAGCCATACGCTTTTATTACTTGTATGGAAGATGTGAATGGCATTGGTAAAGGTTGTGTAGAAGTTATCAATTATAAGACCCTGCAAAAAGTAAAGACCATCAGGAATGCCAGGTTCTCCAAGCCGCATGGTGTAGCCGTAGATGATAAGAATGGGCTTGTGTATGTGGCCAGTAGCAATATAGGTGGCCCCAACCCTCACCATCCGCCACCGCAAAGCTGTGGTTCGCAACCCAATGGTACATACAATGTGTATGACCTGAATACATTGGAACCGGTAAACGGCCGCTCTTACATAGTAAGCCCGGCGCCCTATTCTGCCGATGTGCGCTTTAAGTAAGAACGCGTTAGCTTTGCAGTATGCTTACTGTATCATTGCACGGGGTGAAGGTAGTAGCACCCATAGGGCTGTATCCGCAGGAAAAGATAACACCCAATACCTTTGAGGTAGATGTAGATGTATGGGTGCATACAGAGCTGGGCGAGCCATGGCCGTTTGTAGACTATGCCGTTATCAATGATGTGATACTCAGCGTATTCACCCCCGATGTGCAACTGCTGGAAGAACTGGCGCAGCATATACACCACCGCATAAAGCTGCAGTTTGAAGATATGGTGCAGAAGATAAAAGTATGTGTGCGCAAGCTGCATCCACCCTTCAGCAATGAAGTAGCCTTTTCGCAGGTGTGCTGGGAGGGGTAATTCAATACAATAACAAAGGGCTGCAATTGCAGCCCTTTGTTATTTATGCGTTCAGCAGGTTTTCTATTGCTGTGTCGTATGCGTGTTTCCAGTCTTTTATATAGCCCCAGTCTTCGCTGTCTATCTTGATGTTGCCATTGGCTTTTACTGTACCTATTTTGCTGTAAGGATGGCTGCCCAGCGCTGCTTCGAAGGCTGCTACCTTATCGGCACTAACACTTACTACTACGCGGCTCTGCGCTTCGCCATACAGGAAGGCATCTTTGCGGATATTGCTATCTGTCGCTACTTCAAAGCCCATGTTCTTCTGCATAGCGCTTTCTACCAATGCTACGAACAGGCCACCTTCTGCAGTATCATGTGCGCTGTTTACCAGCTTTTCGCGTACCACTTTCAGTACTACATCCTGCAGGGCTGCTTCCTCTTCCAGGTCGAAGTGGGGAGCAGGGCTGTGGGTAACACCCAGTACATTATATACATACTCAGAGCAATTGATATCGTTACGGTTCTCACCTATCACATATATCGCATCGCCATCGTTCTTGAAATACATGGTCATCTTCTGATCCAGGTTATCCAGCACGCCCACCATACCTATGGTAGGTGTAGGATACACGGGGCCATCATCACTGCTCTGGTTGTAGAAGCTAACGTTGCCACCTGTAACCGGTGTGCCCAGCTTGCGGCAGGCATCGCCCATACCCTTTATAGCATATACAAACTGGTAGTATACTTCTTTATTGTAAGGGTTACCAAAGTTCAGGCAGTTGGTAATAGCTACCGGCAGGCCACCGCTACATATGATGTTGCGCGCTGCCTCGCTCACCGCCATCATACCACCCTTGTAAGGATCGGCAAATACATAGCGGCTGTTGCAGTCTGTAGTCATAGCAATGCCCTTAGGGCTGCCGTGTACACGTGCTACGGCAGCATCGCTCGGCTCGTTGGTTTGGGTATTGCCCGTACCTACCATGCTATCGTACTGCTCATATACCCAGCGCTTGCTGGCAATGGTGGGCAGTTTCACCAGTTCCATACCTACTGCTATTAGATCAGTTGGAACAGCTACGCTATCCGGGTTGAAAGCTTTTATCTGCTCGAAATACTTAGGTTCTTCATACTCGCGGGTATATACCGGAGCACCGCCACCCAACACCAGGCTGAACGCAGGCACATCGGCCACCAGTTCGCCATTCATGTAGTATTTCAGGTTCTTATCTTCTGTTACCTCGCCTATCTGCACGCAGTGGATATCCCATTTGTCGAATATCTTCTGCACTTCGGCCTCGCGGCCTTTCTTCACCACTATCAGCATACGCTCCTGGCTTTCGCTCAGCAGCATTTCCCATGGTTGCATATTGTGCTGGCGGGTAGGTACTTTATCCAGGTGGATGATCATACCGTGTTCGCCTTTGGCGCTCATCTCGCTGCAAGAGCAGGTGATGCCCGCAGCGCCCATATCCTGCATACCTATCAGCGCACCGGTAGGTATCACTTCCAGGCAGGCTTCCAATAGTTTCTTCTCTTCAAACGGATCGCCCACCTGTACTGCCGGCAGGTCGTTCACGCTGTCTTCACTGATATCTGCCGATGCGAAAGATGCACCACCGATACCGTCTTTACCCGTTGCTGCACCTACTATGAATACGCTGTTGCCTGCGCCATATGAGGTAGCCGATACGGTCTCGCCTGCCTTAACGATACCCACGCTCATGGCATTTACCAGTGGATTGGTCTGGTAGCAGCTATCGAAGTATATTTCGCCCGCTACGGTAGGTACGCCAAAGCAGTTGCCATAGTGGCCGATGCCTTTTACCACGCCCTTCAGCAGCCATTTTGTTTTAGGGTTGTCCAAACGGCCAAAGCGCAGCGAGTTGAGCGATGCGATAGGACGTGCGCCCATCGTGAAGATATCGCGGTGGATGCCACCTACGCCGGTTGCCGCACCCTGGAAGGGCTCGATAGCCGATGGGTGGTTGTGCGACTCTATCTTGAACACGCAGCCCAGGCCATCGCCTATATCTACCAGCCCGGCATTTTCTTCACCGGCCTTTACCAGCAGGCGTTCGCCATCGCGGGGCAGGGTTTTCAACTGTGTGATACTGTTTTTATAACTGCAGTGCTCGCTCCACATTACGGAGTACATGGCAGTTTCGTTGAAATTGGGAGTACGCCCCAGTATCTGTTTTATCTGTTCAAATTCTTCTTCGCGAAGGCCAAGTTTGACCGCTTGTTCGAGAGTAGCTTCCTGCATATTTGGATTTGAAAGCGCAAAGGTAGTTAAAAGTCTTAAGTCGTAAGTTTTCAGTCTTAAGTGTGGTTTTGCGCCTATTCTCTCGTTTGGTGGGTGTCCGTTTCGGGTTTCTCCTACATCTCGTGGTTGTTCTTTTTTTGCTTCTCCAAAAAAAGAACCAAAAAAAGGAGCCCGACAATCAATCACAGGGTGATTGTCGGTGGCTGCCGATGGGGCCGGGGTGCTACTGTTGTGCCGGGCTGCGGAACCTTGATGGGTTCCTTCCGGTTGTTCTTGTTATGTGGTTTGGTTTGGGACATGGTTTCTTCGGTTTTAGAATTTAGAGTTTCGGGATTAGTGTTTCTCAATTTTTAGGATTTAGAGATTAGTGTTTCTCATTTTTAGGATTTAGAGTTTAGTGTTTCTTCTTTAGGATTCGATATTCGGATTTAGTATTTCTATATGTGTTGATAGTTATTGATAGTTTTCGGGGTGTTTTTGCGTGTTTTGTTCCAGGTGGGTGTCTAACTGTATGGCTTTCAATATCTGTGACACGGTGGGTTGTTTCCGGAACGGTTCCGGGTTGTTTCCGTTTGTTGGAAATGGCTGGTTTTGGAACAATGCGGTGCGGATGATGGAACCTAACAGGGCGCGCTTGTGGAGGGTATCGGTTAATTGGAAATGGTAAAGCTCCTGCAGGTGCAAAGTGGCTTGCTCTTGAGCGGACTGCATGGCGGCGGCTATACGTGCTGCGATGTGTGGCTTTGCCAATAGGCGGCAGGCATTGTTATATGCGGCTGCGGGTGATGACTGCGGATAGGCTACCAGGTATGCCTGCTGACGATTGCCATGGGCTATCATCTGGGTGATAAAGGTTTCGTGGCGAAGGTTCATTTGCGATAGGTTTTACTATAGCAAATTTACGTAAATTTATCTTAAGTTTTTTTGAAATTGCCTCACAAGAATCGATCCCAAGAGAATAGCGTTGATGATTACTTAATGCAAGAACTTGGTTGCTTTTGCCCTTAAAGCTAATCTTCTCGAGAGAGCTATTTTTTACATCTAAACCAAGAGTACTTAATAGTAGATATAATTGTCTATTAATGAGCTTATCAAACTCTGGAAATACTAAACTCATATCAACAAAACTATATGATGCTATCCAACCCTCAAGGGTGTTATTTAAGGATTTCAGAATGCTAAACAAACTTTTTTGGCCAATGTTTTTATTAAATGTCGTTATATCCTTTATCTTTTCTTTAAAAGAATTAACCTTCTCTTCTTTAACCCAACATCTGCTACCGTCAAATCGTATTGACAAAAAAGAGAAGACGTGCATTGCTGGATTTACGATGCGCGTTTTTGCACTAACATCCGAATCAGTACCAATTTGATGCATTTCTAAGTCTAGATCGTTTTCCAAAATATCCTTAGCCAAATGATAGGCTTTCTCCGCATCATCTCTGGTTTTGCACATAATGATAAAGTCATCAGCGTAGCGAATCATTTTATATCCTTTTGAAATTATAGATTTATCAAAGTTGGACATGTAAATATTCGCAAGTAGTGGAGATAAGGGATTGCCTTGCGGAATACCATTTTCGCTAGAAATAAAATATTCCTGAACTCTTT
>JANLJF010000116.1:5462-20538 GCA_029255605.1 Azovibrio restrictus | reverse complement strand
CTCCCCGAGGCCTCTCCCATGAACTGCCAGCCGGGGCTTCCCGGCAGCATGCAGTGTGCCGCCATGAGTCGCCCTAATATATGGGTGATGCCTTTCCAGGCTTTAAGCGGATACAAAAAGTGGCTGGGTATTGCCTTATATCATCTGGGTAGGTTGAGCGTATATGCTATATTGGGATTAATACTGTTCTCATTCAAATCGGTATTTGATCCCCATATACAGCAATATGTATCGATGATAGCAGGCGCACTGTTATTAATTGCCGGGGTAGCATCTTTTATTCCCGGCAAAACACTGCAATTCAATTTGCCATGGGCAGGTTGGGTAAGGGCTGCACTGGCAAAGTTTATGGCGAAACCCGGCTTGCTATCCTTGCTGTTTACCGGTGCGTTGAACGGACTATTGCCTTGCGGGTTAGTATATGTGGCCCTATCTGCCAGCATAACAGCACAAACTGCGGTTGGTGCCATGCTGATGATGTACACTTTTGGCTTAGGTACAGTGCCTATGCTGGTGATGTTGACAGTATTGAAAAACAGGGTAAGTTTCGTAAGGCAGCTTTCTATCCGGAAACTGGTACCGGTTACTATGTTGCTCTTCGGTTGTCTGTTCATATTGCGGGGCATGAATCTTGGCGTGCCGTATCTGAGTCCTAAACTGGAAATGGAGAAAAATGAGATAAAAGCAAGTTGTTGTCATAAAACAGTTGTGAAAAAATGATGCGTTACCTGGCCATTGCTCTATTGCTATTGAATGGTATATCTGCCTTGTTTGGTGGGTATGCCTTGATGGCAGATGCCACGGGCAGCGGCGTAGGTATGCCTATACAATGGATAGAGACCAGTATTTTTCATGACTATTTCATTCCGGGGCTATATCTCTTTTTTGTGAATGGGGTAGCCAACATCGCTGTTGCAGCAGCAGTATGGCTTAAAAAAGGGCGATACCCTATGCTTACTATTATGGCAGGGGTAGCATTGGCTATATGGCTGGCTGTGCAGATTATCACTATCAAGCAACTGAGCATGTTGCAATTTGTATATGCACTCGTAGGGTTTTTTATGATTTTCAGCGGTATAGCAATGAGACCAACATATAATCAGGATATTGAAAAAAGAGGAGCATGAAGAGGTTGATAGTATACTTCCTGCTTGCATATCTTTTATCATGGGTGATATGGTTGCCGCTATATGCCCCTGCAATAGGGTTGGGTACTATGCCGGTATTGCCCTATCATCATGCAATAGGTGCATTCGGTCCTTTTCTGGCTGCTATTATTACTACGGTCTTGTTTGACATGAAGGCATTGCCTGCATTATTAAATAAGTGCTTTTCATTAGGTAACATAGTAATGCTGCAGGTGGCCTTATTTGCACCATTCCTGATAGCAGTTGCAGCAATTAGTATAGTAGGATTATTTGGTAGTGGCAACTTTGATTTTTCATCTATTGGCACTTCCAATGAATTTCCAGGCTGGGGCTTATTGATGTTTACGGCATATAACATTTTCACCTTCGGCTATGGAGAAGAAATGGGCTGGAGGGGATATGCATTGCCCAAGTTACAACAAAGATTCTCTGCCCTTCAGTCGTCATTGATACTTACTGTGTTTTGGGCATTATGGCATTTGCCATTGTTTCTGTACAGGCCGGGCTATGTGAGCATGGATATGGCCGGTATGATAGGCTGGCTTTTAAGTTTATTAACAGGCAGCATATTGCTTACATGGCTGTTTAATACTTCAAAGGGTAGCATATTGATTTGTGCCTTGTTCCATGCAACTGTCGATGTTGCTTTTACATCTGCCAATATGGATGCTGCTACAGTAAGCTTTATGGGGGCTATCATAACTATTTGGGGCGTTCTAACCATACTCATTTTTAAAGGGAAAGATCTATCTGTGAATCCAAGGTTTAAGTTTTTAGAATATTTTAATCATAAAACTGATGACAATCAGCATTCCCTATGATGCAAATAGCGTGAATGCTCAATTATCCTTAATAATTTTATCGACCCGTAAAAAGTAAATAATACAATACGCGCAGTGCAAACCGAACAATATACATACGAGATAAACGCCTGGCTACGAACGCTTGACTACCTGCAGCAAGAGAATATATACATGAAAAACAGGATAGCAGATGTGATACAACATACTGCCAGTGCCGATGTGCTTGAAAAAATGGAACACTACCAGAATTTTTTCCTGAATAAAGATACCATCATCACTTTTCTTCGTCGTGATATTCGGGAGCTGGAAAAACGTAAAAATGGCGAATTGCCTGCTATGATGAAGACATTACGTTCGGATATGGAAATGATGGAAAAAGAATTCAGTCACCTGAAAACCGATTTCAATAATTATATGCAAGCGGTCATTTAGTGCTAGTTAATCAGGTTTCTTAGTTTCTTTTCATCCAGCACTATAATATCGCCCTTCACAATATCTATCAGCTTTTCTTCTTTGAAATCGCTGAGCGTTCTTATTAAAGATTCTTTGGCAGTGCCCGCTATTGTGGCCAGATTATCCCTGCTTATATCCATAGCAAAGCGCTCTGCTTTGTCGTCCTTATATTTGTTGTAAACGGTTACCAGCGCATCTGCAACCTTTTTGCGCAGTGAATTATAGGCAAGCCCTAATAGCTGCTGCTCTTTATCAGAAATGTTTTTAGCCAGCAGCTCAACAAATTTTTTCAGCACATCCCTGTTATTGTTTATCAGCCCTTCAAAATTGTCTTTACCTATGATGGCTATTTCGCAGTCTTCCAGTGCTTCGGCAGTTTCTTTATAAGTGCTGTGTTCCAGTATGGCTATGTAGCCAAAGAAGTCGCCTTCATTATATATGCCTGTTACCAGCTCTTTGCCATCATCATTGGTTTTATAGGTTTTAACCTTGCCGCTTTGTACATAATAAAGCCTTACAGCATGGTTGCCTTCATTGTATATTATTTGCTTCTTTTTCAGCTTGCTGATATTACCTTCTTCGGCTAATGTTTTCAGGATGTCTTTACCGCCTGCTATGGTAATGATATTATTAAGCCCTTCCAGCCCTTGCGAAATATCTTTTCTTAAAAGGTCATTCTTTTTTAGCCGGCTTTCTACAGCATTCAGCAATTCCGTTCCATTGAATGGCTTTGTGATATAGTCGTCAGCGCCCAGTTCCATGCCTTTTCTTATCTCGGCACGTTCTGCTTTCGCTGTCAAAAAGATAAATGGTATATTCTGGGTGCTCGGGTTTTTTTGCAACATATGTATCACACCATATCCATCTAATTCCGGCATCATAATGTCACATATGATAATATCGGGCTTGTTTTCAATGGCCATAGCTACACCTTGTTTCCCATCGGCTGCGGTGAGTGCTTTATAACCCGATAATTCCAGTATTTCAGACATGTTTTCACGAATGTCCGGGTTGTCTTCTATTAATAAAACAGATTTCATATCAGATGGTATGATTGTTCTTAAATGTAATGATAAACTTTGTGCCTTTGTTTAGTGCGGTTTCATAGGTAATGTGCCCGTTCATGAGCTCTGCATATTTGGAAACAATGTGCAGCCCCAGCCCAGTGCCCTGGATATTGGTAACATTAGCACCACGGAAGAAACGCTGGAACAAATGCTGCTGGTCTTCTTCAGATATACCAACGCCTTCATCCTTTACCGATAGTACGAATTCATTTTCAGTAACAGCAGAGGTTACTGATATGGTAGAATCTTCCGGGGAAAATTTTATAGCGTTTGAAACAAGGTTCATCAGGATATGTTTCAGCAATGCGGCATCTATTAATGTTATATTACTGCCGTCATGTCTATAATTTATTTTCTGGCCCTTTTTCAGAATAGGGAATAATTCGTTTAATAAACTGGAAACGGTTTCAGGAATATCTACATCAAATATCCGCACCTGTATTTTTCCTTCTTCTATTTTACCAACCGATAGGAAGTCGTTCAGTATATCCGTCAGCATGTTTACAGAAGAAATAATGCGCTGAATATGCTTATCTCTTTTGGGTTGCTCTTCGCTTTCTACATATTTGGATACAAGATAGGCAGATGATAAAATTGTGCTTAATGGTGTGCGGAACTCATGAGAAGCCATCGATACAAATCTTGACTTCAGTTCATTCAGTTCCTTTTCTTTTTCAAGAGCCTCTTCCAGCGATAGTGTTCTCTCTTTAACCTTTTCCTCCAGCGCAGCATTTAGTTTTACCAGGGCATCCTGAGATTCTTTGCGTATGGTAATATCGCTGACGAAGGCAATGGTGAATCGTCCTTCCGGGGTAGTATAGGTGCTTAGGCTCACTTCTACAGGAAACTCAGTGCCGTCTTTTTTCGCAGCATATAGATCCAGCCCTGTGCCCATAGGCCTGCTATGGGGGTTGTGATTGTGATATCTGTCGCGATGGGTTTCATGCTTTGCTTTAAAACGCTGCGGAATGAGTTTTTCAATTTTCTGGCCTAATATTTCATTGTCTTTGTAGCCAAATTGTTGAAGTGCAAACTGGTTGACCAGCAGGATAGTACCTACACTATCTACGATGATGATGCCGATAGCCGCATTGTTGAAAAGTGCTTCAAACTCGTATTTGTTAGACTCTGATTGCATACAATATGTTCATAAAATTAGTTTTCCTGTCACGGAAAACAAAATTGTATGCATCGAAAAAAAATAATCGAAACCGATAGTCGTATTAAAGAAAATTCTGAAGGTCTATTTCCAGGTAGGCTGTGGTTCCTTTGCCCTGTATCCGCTGAAAATCGAAATGCCCTTTTAATGCCTGCACACGCTTACGAATTTGTTGAAGCCCTATGCCATCTGTCTGCTCTGTTCCGGCAGATTGGCCATTGTCTTCTACCGTTATATTCAGCAATGTATCGGCACAGCTAAGCTGAACCAGCAGGTGAGTAGCATCCTTGGCATGTTTCATTGCATTTTGTATCAATTCCTGCACCATCCGGTATAGCGATAGTTCAATATCGGTATGAATACGCGGCACTGTGCCGTATTCCTGAAAGTCAACTTCCAGTTTAGAGTTCCGGCCCGTTTTTTCACACAATGATGCAATGGCAGTAGCCAAACCATCTTCAAGTAACAGATCGGGTAACAGGTTATGGGCTGTCTTTCGTATGTCCTGTGTAGCGTCATCCAATTGCTGAAATATAGTGGTAAGCCCTTTTTTTTGTTGTTCTTTATTTTGAAGCATACTCCCCACATTCAGCTTTATGGCCCATAGTTGGCTGGCTATATTGTCATGCAATTCGCGGGCTATCCGCTGCCGCTCTTGTTCCTCGCCGCGTACCTGTGCTTTTAGCTGGCTTATCTCCCGGTCTTTCTGTAGCTGGTGGATGTATGATTTCTGTATCGTTTGCTTATGCCTGTTGTTGCGTACCACCACTACGCTGATAGAAAGCAGTAACAAACATCCCACGGTAGAGCCGCCAACCCAGAAGTTTTTCTTTTGCAGCTCATTTTTTTGTTTGCTGATGCGCAACTGTTGTGCTACTATGGCTTTATTCTTATCAGCCATGCGGGCATTTAACAGTACATTCATCGAGCTTACTTTCTCATGTTTATATTGCGTGTCTTTCAAAGGGATAAGCAGTTGCAGATAATCACAAGCTTTTTTATCATCGCCCAGAATATGATATAATTCAGACAAGGGGTGATATAAAGATTGTTCAAGCTGGGTGCCCTTAGCTAATTGTTCTGTCTGGAGGAGTATGGTTTTGGCTTTGCTGTATTGATTGGCATTTACATATATACTACCCAGCATCGTTTGCATTTGAATCAATCCTCTTAAACCTATATTCTTTTCTTTTGCTAAGGCCACTGCTTGTTTTAAATAATATATGGCACTATCATGTTTGTTTTTCTTGTCGTTAATAGCACCCAGATTGCCCAATACAATAGTTTTATGGAATGGGGATGCTTTTTTTACAGCCCTGTCCCACGATTTGCGGTTGTAATATTCCGCTTCATCCAGTTCACCTCTTTTGAAATGTATAGCTCCCAGGTTGAGGTTAAGCATGGATAGCATTACACTATCGTTGTTTCTTATGGCTATCTCTTCTGCTATTTTATAGTTTTGAAGTGCGTAGGTTAGTTCGCCTAACGCAGACCATATCACCCCCAGTTTTGTATAAATGTCTGAAGAGTCCTGGTGGCTGTTTTCTTTATTTAAAAGCGACTGCGATTTGTATATATAGCTTAGTGATGTTTCATATTTGTGCATGTAGTAGTAGGCATGAGATACTTCTTCATACCAGGAAGTTACATGCTTCATGTGCTCTTTATCATAATAAGGAGCATATTTTGCCATAAGTGCCAATACCTTTTCGGGCTCATTATTGCTAATGTATAGCTGGGTTAATTGGTAAATAGCGTTAAAGAAACCATTGGAGAAGCTGATGGCTTTACTTTTTTCAATAGCTGCCTGTAATATGCGGGCGCTTAAATTTCTATCTGTATTTTTTAGGGAGTCGGACTGCGCAATTAAGAAATTTACATAAGAGGTATCGTTCTTGTGTACCCTTCCCTTATGCTCGGGCAGATGCAGACGTGCTTCCTGTCCTACACACATGTACCTGCCGAACAGCAGCAAAAACAAGAGGCTGGACACTCGCAGGTACACAAATATTTTCACTGTCTTTTTCAAATCCGTTCTTTATCCTATACCCATTTGGCGCGCTATGCGTAGCAACCCTGCTGTGTTTTTTGCATTCAGCTTTTGCAGTAAATTATACCGGTGCGTTTCTACCGTACGCAAACTAATGAATAAGCGGTCGGCTATTTCCTGGTTGCTTAGTTCTTCCATTATCAGGTTTAGCACTTCCAGCTCGCGTTGGGTTATCTTAGGGTTCAGTTTGTCCAGCTTACGCTTTGCTATCAGCATTTCGTGCAGCAATTGCTCTTTTATAGATGCTTCAATGTATATGCCGCCATTGTACACTTCTTTTATCGCTTCGATCAATACGGGTTTTACGGTATTGCTTTTTAGCAGGTATCCTTTACAGCCCTTTTGCATCATCTCCTTGATATACGGAGTGGATTCAATGCCACTTAATATAATGATACGTATATCAGGATATTGTTGCAGTAAGATAGGGGCCAGTTCGCTACCGTTTCTGTCGGGCAATTGCAGGTCGAGCAATAAAACATCGGCAGGCTTTGTCTGCAATCCTTTCAGTAAGTCTGCTCCATTATTATAAGTACCGGCGATAGAAATTTCTTTAACATCGCCAAATGCATTCAGCAATCCGTCAATTACAATAGGGTGGTCGTCTGTGATAGCTACTCTGATCATTTTTGTAACATGTTTATTTCAATCTTGCTTGTTTATAACAGGTGTTCCAGGTCAAATTCCAAATAGGCTGTAGTGCCTTTGCCGGGTATGCTCTGTAGGTCGAAATGGCCTTTCATGGCAGCTACTCTTTTACGTATCTGTTGCAAGCCTACGCCTTCGTTTTGTTGCTTGGCATCAAAGTATTTGCCGTTATCTTCTACCGTCACATTCAGCATGGTGCCTGCACAGCTAAGCTGCACCAGCATGCTGGTGGCTTCTTTGGCATGCTTCATCACATTCTGCATCAGTTCCTGCACCATACGGTATATAGAAAGTTCTATTTCCCTGTCCATTCTGGGTACCACACCATATTCCTGAAAGTCAACTTCCAGTTTGGAATGCATACCCGTTTTTTCGCATAACGAAGCCAGTGCCGTTGCCAATCCTTCTTCCAGCAAAAGATCGGGCATCAGGTTGTGGGCTGTTTTACGTATGTCTTGCGTAGCATCGTTCAACTGCTGGAAAATAACATCCAGGCTTTTGTCTTCTTCCCCTTCATTGATGCTTTCTACATTCAGTTTTATAGCCCACAACTGGCTGGCAATATTATCATGCAGTTCGCGCGCTATGCGTTCACGTTCCTGCTCTTCGCCCCTTACCTGTGCCTTCAGTTGGCTTATCTCCTGTTCCTGTTGCAGTTGGTGTATATACGATTGCTGAATGGCTTGCTTATGCTTGTAGTTGCGTACCATTGCTACACTTACCGAAAGCAGCAGTAAGCTGCCCAGTGCGGTGCCACCTATCCAGAAGTTCTTTTTCTGTATCTGGTTTTTCTGGTCAACTATATGCAGTTGCTGTGCCAGCATTGCTTTGTTCTTCTCTGCTATTCTTGAGTTCAGCAATACATTCAGGGTTTTTGCTTTCTCCTGGTGGAAAACCGAATCTTTTATTGCGGAATAGTTATTTAAATGCTCAAATGCTTTTGCATATTGGCCCGATGCATAATAATACCTGGCCATTAAAGGTTCTATTTTTTCCTCAAGCTCTTTATGTGCTATTTTTTTTACTTCCTTATAAGTGATCGTCAGTATTTTTTCTGCGTCTTTAAGCCGGTTCAGGTTTAAGTATACTTCGCCTATAGAGGCAGTAGCATTGAGTACCGGATAAGTATATATATTGTCGTTTACTAAAATGGCGAGGGACCTGTTATAATACTCCAGTGCTTTTTCATTGTTTTTTTCTAACACATATATGCCGGCCAGCCCCGACAGGGCTTTAGCTCTGGGCGTATTTTTAGTTTCATAGGTCATGGCTCTTTTACGATAGTTGTCAAAAAAAGCCTCATCAATCACAGGCGTATTGTTTTCAACCGCTGCATTCTCTTGTGTGGATGACAGGATTTTGTTGTAGTACAGCGCTGCACTATCGGGGTGGTTTAACAGCACGTAGCAAAACGCTATATTCTCACGTACTTCGTTTAAGCCTTCGATGTTGCCTTTCCTTATTGCTATCTTTTCTGCTAATCTGGAGGTTTCTATGCAGTGGTTATATTCTTCCAGCCGTCCCCAAACCACGCTGATGTTTGTGTACAACCCTATAGAGTCCGTACCGTTTACCTGTGCTGCTTTATGGCTTAATACGGCAAGCCCTTTATTATAATATTGTAAGGCCTGCTCGTATTTTCCCAATGCGGAATAAGACAAGCCAAGGTTGTTATATACGATGCTGGCTATGCCTATATTTCTCGGTTGCTCCGCATAGAGGGCAGTCGCTTCTAATAGTTTTATTGCTTCTTCATGCTGGCCTCTTACTTGTTTTTCAGAAGCCATAATGTTGGATGAATTAAACACGCCCCATTGGTATCCTATCTTCTTGCTTTGGTCGTAGGCGGTTTGTATGATCTCCAGGCATCTTGGGTTTCCTTTTCGCAGCAGTGAATCGTGCAGTAGGCACAGCCTTTTTATGGCATCCGAATCTTTTAGTGTACCGGTAAATGCCTCGGCCTGCGGCAGGGGGCTACTATTACCAACCTGCGCATTTATATCGCTTTTATAGCAAAAAAAAGCCAGGAATATCAGTAAGCCCTTTTTCATTTAATGCGAATTTAATCTTTCTTCCAACTGCATATATGCTTGTATAGCCAATATACGTATTTCTACGTAGATAAATCAGTGTTCTACTTAAGCGCTATGCTTTGTAACCCTTTACTGTAGCGCATCATACTGCAAGATACAAGCATCCGGTCTTCAATGTCTACGTGTTTTACTTAGATGCATAAGCGTTTTACGTAATTATAAAATAGGGTGGTAGTACTTACATCTGCCGCCTTTATCCATTCTAATTTTATTGTTAGTAAGGGCAACACTATTCATGTGCTGCTTTAACAAACAAACTATTAAAAGAACCGCGTATGAAATTTAGTTGCATAATTGTAGATGAAGACGACGCTATACGCAGCGAGTTTGAACATTATATTTCGATGTTGCCCAACATCACATTGACGGGTAGCTTTCACGATATAGAACATGCCAAAGAGTATTTGCTGAATAATAATACCGATGTATTGTTTACAGACGTGAAAACACAATGGTTTGTTGGGGTACACCAGGACAACTTTAAAGCACCTCCGCCGCTATTGGTGTTTACTACCGATGAGCCTGCCAATGCACACATAGGTTTTGAGCTGGATGCGGTAGACTGCCTGCTGAAGCCATTGGGTTTTGAACGCTTTCTAAAAACAGTAGATAAGATAGAGCGGCGCATGGCTGCCGAAAGGCAACGGGAAGCACTGGCGGGCAGCAATGCAGATTACTGCTTTGTGAAGACAGACCATAATTTCATCAAGGTAGAGTTTCAGAAGATACTGTATATAGAAGGGCTGGAAAACTATGTGCGCATTTGCTGCGAGAATAAAACCGTGCTGGCGCTTAATACGATGAAAAATATGGAAGCGGCACTTGCTCAATACAATTTCCTGCGCATACACAGGTCTTACCTGGTGAACCTGGATAAGGTAGATAGCGTACTGAACTATAATTTTTATGTAGGCGATAAAGTACTGCCCATCGGCAAGAGCTATCGGAAAATTGTTACGGATACCCTGAAACACAGTTATGCCATACATGCCGCTATAGCTATATAGTGCATCCATTCGTCAGTAGCTGATAACCCTTTGTCAATAGAAAAAGCGCATAGCCCAACACAACATAAAAACACTTCGGTCTCCCGTAGCAAAAGCAATGACATTATGAATCGTTTGAAATTTACACTACTAATTACTTTAGCACCATTAGCAACATTTGCACAGGCGGTTACCGAAAAGAAAGGCATTCGCATTTACGAGCATCACAGTTCATCTATCAACGGGGGCAAGCCCTTTGGTGTGGGTGCCAACGGCGCCATGTGTGGCTACGATTTTGTAAAGCATCAGCATCATGGCAGCTTCAACCCTGCCAATATGGGCAAGTGGAGCGCAGCAGAGGTAGAGAACATAGATATGGTAGAGCATGGAGGCCCTTTCGGCAAGAATACGCCCTTCGGTTTTACATCGTCCACCAGCACTATATGGGCGGGCGATATAATTGGCAATGGTAAAACAAGCTTTGCCAAAGCCCCTGCAAGCTTCAACTATGCTACCGTTACAGATGTGGAAACGATAAAGAACGCGCACCCGCTGATAAGCCCCAATACGGTGAACGGCCCTGCTGTTGGCGATGTATATATATCGCGGGTGAGGGGTACGAATATGTATGCGGCCATTAAGATAACGGCGGTGAAGAACCTGCCTGCCGGCTACAAATCGGGCGATACGGCTTCTATGTACTTCGATTTTGATTACAAATACGGAATGGCCAAGGCTACGGGCATAGATGATGTAGAAGCGGCACAGGCCTTCTCTATACACCCCAATCCAGCCAGCGGGGCATTTACCATAGGCAACCTGCCCGCAGGTATGCAGATGGATAAGGGGGTGGTATATATAACAGATGTAACAGGCAAAACCGTACACACACAAAAGGCAGCTGGCAGGCAGGTGCAGCACCAACTGCAGGCGGGGCTGTATATGGTTACCGTTACCGATGCGCACAGCATAGCCAGGCAAAAGCTGGTGGTAACACACTAATAAACGATAGCATGCCGGTATAGGCAGCACATAAAAACACGGATATCTTTTCATTAGGTTTGGTGCGTGGCAGCACAGCTAAAAGGGCCCTACTTATAGGGCCTTTTTTTATTGCACATATATAGGCACAGGCATAAAAAATGCCCGGCTGAGAGCAACCGGGCAGCAACCTTATACGATGAGCACATAAGGTATATCTGTTATCGTTAAGCCATATTTTTAGTTGATGATGCAGGCTATCAGCACGGCTATATAGTATAGCAGGCATATGCCCAGCGTGATGCCGCGCGTGATGGTGGCCTTGCTACGGTGCGGTGGCGGCAGGTGTTGATCCATATGTGTTTTCATCCTTTTTTCTTTGATAGGGAAGACAAGCAATGGCCACATAGTGTTTGGTAGGCGGGGCATAGGGTTGACGAACGCCTTTTATGGATTGACCAAAGGGACAACACCCACTCCCGTCATTGCGAGGTACGAAGCAACCTCGCGACTAAACCCACCCGCAGCACCCACCACAAGTAGCCTCCCCCTGCACCCCCTCGCCGAGGGGGACATACGATTTCCTCCTTTGGAGGAGGGTAGGAGGAGGTAGATACGCTACGCAACTCCCGTCATTGCGAGGTACGAAGCAACCTCGCGACTACACCAATTCGCGTCATTGCGAGGAGGTGGGGCGTGGCAATCTCACAATAGCACAAGTACGTACTACACATATAACCCGCGTCATTGCGAGGAGGTGGGGCGTGGGAATCTAGATGCAGGACACGGATAAATTATTTATGTAAATTGTATAGCTCTTAAAATGTTCACATGAAAAAATCAAAAGCAAAAAAAAAGCAAGGCAGGATTAAAAGAGATTTATCGGGTTGGAATGCATTCAAAGAGGAGATGGGAGACTTTATTGTTGAAGGAACACCTTGGAATGTAGCCACGCCAGAAGTTTTACATATAGCTATACTTCTTGACAAGCATCAAATTGGTGAAATTATTGATGAATTTATCAGTCTAAAAGACATTTTAAAAACACAGTTTAAATATGAATGGAATGGAACTCTTTCAGGTCTTTTTTGGATTGTAACTCAAGAAAATGCTTTACCAATAATCAGAGAAACGAAATTGGATAATGCTTTGCGTCACTTGATAAATGGATATCAACATGTGTTTGGAGTAGATGAGAAAATAGAGATTCTTCCCGAGACATTATATATTATAGCTAAAGCATATCATGATTTAAGTCACCGTAAAAATGAGAAGGCCATTTTAAGTAAGTTTATATTAATGGTTATTAATATGACTTTTATCGACCCAGAGAGATTATTAGAATTAAGGGACAAAGAGTTAATACTCAGTAATCAAGGTAGAATATCTTCTCTTTGGCCTATCGCAGAAAGCCAGCATGGAATTATTAATAAAGAATTTAGCGAGCAGTTATGGTCATATAATATTGATTATTTCAATTTCATCATCGATGAGGATAGCACAGTGGCTGAAAATGCTAAAATTAATGATAGTAGAATTGTATTGTTACAAAAGATTACAGCCAGATATTTTGATCAATTTAAGGCAATACCATTACTAGACTATTTTAATAGATATATCGCCGAAGTTATAATGGGATTTGTAGGACGAATAAACTATTTATCAACAAAAATTGTGGAGCAAGAACAACGACATGAAGGAGAAATCGCTGAAATGACTTTACGTGTATTATACGAGACTCAAGTAAAATTTCTGTGGTTGTTTAAAAAGCAAGATACTGAAGCACTACAAAATTATAGGAACTATATGGTAGGGAGAGAAAAGCATATGTTAGATGTTTTCAAGGGTAGATTCCATGACAATAAACCACACACTGAGAGGGTATTTAATGAACTACAAAGTGATCTTGAAAAAATCGCTAAGCAAGAGGGGGTTGATGAATTTGCCATTAATACCGAAAGAGGAGATGCTTTTGAAAAGAACTTAAATAAACTAGCAGAAGACCTAGATGATCAACAGGTTAAAATGTACGATTTAATATATAAGAGAACGTCTGATATTATACATTCTAATTGGAGATGCTTGTATCGCTATCATCTGGAAAGGAGTTTAAATCCAACGCATTCTAATCTTCTAAGGTACTCATCATCTTCAAACACATTTGCAGGGCTTTTACCATCTTTTATCGGGCTAATTATATCTGTCAGGGCACTGCTGAGTTTTTTCGAATACTATGCCCCTTTAAAAGCGGATTATCGGGCTTTATATAGAAAGCTATTTTTATTCCACGAAACACTACTGCAAAAGTATTTAAATATGTTTAGTCCAGAATTGACAGAGGGTAGTAAATTGCCTGAATAAGATATATACTTCTATCCTCGTGAGATTGCCACGTCGTGCCTCCTCGCAATGACGCGAGTGGTGTTATCGCGAGGTTGCTTCGCTAGCGCTCGCAATGACGCGAGTAAAGGTGTTATCGTGAGATTGCCACGTCGCTGCGCTCCTCGTAATGACGTGTGTGGTGTGCCTCCTCCCAATGACGCGAATAAGTGGAAAGCCCCATAGCACCCCAAAAGATGAACGGTGCCAACGCCACTGCGGCTGCATAGCAGCACTGCGGCTGGGACAACTATAATTCCTCCCCTTCAAAACGCCCTTCTCGCTCCAAAGCGCATATCCATACGGGCTTCTTTGCATTTGTTGACGATGATGCCAAGGTTGGTGGATTTTGTTATCTTTTTGCACTCGTCATATTTGTGGTTGGTTTCGGCAGGGTCGTACTGCGGGTGGTGGTGGCTGAAGCGGTGGTAGTAGGCGCGGCCTTCTTCGCCAAAGGTGCCGGCAAGGGCGCAGCCGATGGCTATCCATGTGTTATACCCCGCGGTGATGTCTATTTCCTGCGCATCTATACGCTCCAGGCAATACTGCACCAGTGCATGGTTGGCATCGTGCGGACGGGCGGCGTGCACGGGTGGCGCGGCATCGGTAAGGTAGTGAAAGAGGCGCACGGCGTTGTGATTATATATGCCATCGGGGTCGTAACTATAACCGCGGAGGCTGGCTACGTTTTTGGGTGCAGGGTCTATACGCAGCTGCATGCGGCTGAATAGCTGGTGCATATAGTG
This sequence comes from Azovibrio restrictus, assembly GCA_029255605.1. GTDB lineage: Bacteria > Bacteroidota > Bacteroidia > Chitinophagales > Chitinophagaceae > Polluticoccus. The sequence goes on along the minus strand of JANLJF010000116.1, from coordinate 6,025 downwards.
CCAGTGTTGCAGGTGGCGTTCGGGGTAGGCTATGCGCACCAGCCCCCAATAGCCCTGCCCGCCTGCGCTGCGGCCTACATAGGCTACGTTTTTTATACGTGCTATTTCGTGCTTTATGGCGTGGTAGTTGGGTATGTGCAGGTTGTCTTTCAGGTCTATATCGAACTGTATGAAGCCGCTGTGCGCCAGCAAGCCCTTCTCATTAGCCTCGCTAAACGTGCCGCTGGGGGTGATGGCGGGTAGCTGTGCCTTCAGCTTATCGCGCATGGCTTTATCGGGCTGCGCCCGCAGGGCTTCTATTTGCGCTGCATACTTTTTACTACCCAGCCAGGTGAGCAGGTTCACCGGCTGCGGATTGCTTTTAGTAAAGTAGTTCTTCACGCAGCTTACTTCTATATCGAGTACGGAGTGCATGGGTGTGGGGTTTTGTTTTGATTTTCCATTTTTTCCATTTTCCATTTTTTCCAGTCGGGTTTTTTAAAACGGTGTTTTTTATCTCTGCGTTACTTTTACCTCCTCCTTTATCCTCCTCCAAAGGAGGACACTCAATGTCCCCCTCTGTG
>JANLJF010000116.1:0-5362 GCA_029255605.1 Azovibrio restrictus | reverse complement strand
TGAGCAATTGCTCTGCGTTACTTTTCCTCCTCCTTTTATCCTCCTCCAAAGGAGGACATTCGATGTCCCCCTCGACGAGGGGGGGCAGGGGGAGGCATACTCGCGGTGAGCGATGCCGAATAGTAACACTACCGACGAATGGTGCCAACGCCTCCGCAGCTGTATAGTAGTATTGTAGCTTAACCATATCATCTTTACATAAAAACTGATTTTTTTAAAAAGGTGAATGGAAAATGGAAAATGGAAAAAATGGAAAATGACAATTATGCCCGTTTTTTGCAATAATCCCTTACCCATCGGTATACGGTTGATATACCTGTGGCTTTGCCCAGTACGCGTATGGCTATGTCTTCATATATCATACCCGCATTATAGCACATACAGGCTTCTTTTATCTTTTGCTCTTTATTTACATCGCGCCGCACATTGCTCCCTACACTACGCTGCGCCAGCCCCTCATACACATACAGGCTATGCTTCAGCAGTTGCTCTACTATCAGGCAGGCGTTTTCAAAATCGGCGGTGATGCAGGTGAGCGTATCCAGCTGCACGCTGCCGCCAAAGCGCACGGCCGTAAGCACCATGGCTATGCGGTAGCAGATGAGGCCAAGCCTGTTGGCCGTGCCATCCAGGTCATCGCCCAGGTGGCGCAGCTCGGTCTTATACTTGTCGGACAGGGTAACGAAGGCCGCCTGCTGCTCTGGCCGCAGGGCAAACAATACGGGTTCCGTACGGGCTTCCAGCCGCATATACAGCGCCAGGAAATGCGCAGCCAGCACCCCAAAGTAGTAACTGTGTTCTGTTTTACTTTCGTCAAAAGGATTGTAAAATGGTGCCGATGATTGCAGCACATAAAAACAGAAACGGCTAAACAAACCGTTCTCTGCCGCGGGTATCAGCTTGTGCAGCTGGTCTTGCGTGCCGCTTAGTACTACACTCAGGGCAGGGTAGTTTATCTTCACATCCTCGTTATTCGCCCTGCGGTAATAGCTCACCGGCTCGTGGTGAAAAGCCTTGCGCAGCACATCGCTAAAGTTGCCATAATCCTGACGCAGCATATCGGCCAGCGTATCGCCCTCGGTCTCGAACATAATGCCCCTGCCATCGTTTTCCATCAGCAGTTGCATCACCGCCGTTTTGGTGCTATTGGCGGGCAGGTACAGCTTCAGGTGCCTTGGAGGTTTGGGCATTTCGGGCGGTGCGGGCAGCTTGCCCTTGTCATACACTTTTAGCTGGCGGTGGTAGTGCAGCATCTCTTCGGTATGCTTTGTAAATCCCTCCTTTGCCTGTGCCTCACGGTGGGCTTCTACGGCCTCGCCCAGGTCGCGCGCCCATAGCAGGCACCCTTGCCCGTGCCATAGCGCCCCATTATAAAGCAGTAGAGATTGGCACCCACCATACGGCCAAAATACATGCCCTGCACATGGGGCAGCATACCGCTGATGACACCCAGCGCCCCTACGAGGAACAGTTCCTTCTCCTCTTGCCGGGCAAACTGTCGACAAGCCAGTGCCAGGTGCGGCGGCAGGTTTTCAAAAATGTCATCGGGAAAGGGGGCAAACTCGCTAACGGGCGGCGGCGGCGCAGCAGGCGGCACACCATCGTTCATGTCATACCCATCGGGAATGTGAAGGGGTTCTGTGTTCATGGTCATCTTTTGTTTTTACGGTTTATGGTACAAATGTACAGTATTGGCTAATTAATTGTACAAATGTGTAAATAGTGTGGAGAAGATTTTGGGGGGTGGGCGATAGTGCTACTATGGGCATCCGTTGCGTCGCACACTGCATCTGTATTTCGTTGGTGGGCAGAATTTTACTTAAATTTGAATGACACTAAACTGATTATCATGGAAATACGCTATCAAGTATTTGTTAGCTCAACATTTGCTGATTTAAAGGATGAGAGGGCGAGAGTTATACAAACTATCATGGAACTTGATTGCATACCTGCAGGTATGGAAATCTTTCCTGCTATTGATGAGGAACAATTCAATTTTATAAAGAGGATTATTGACGATTGTGATTATTACATACTGATAATAGGCGGCCGGTATGGAAGTATTTCGGAAACAGGAGTAAGCTATACGGAAATGGAATACGACTATGCAATTGAAAAGGGAATAAGGGTTATGGCTTTTATCCATTCAGACCCAGGCTCAATCCCCTTTGATAAATCTGAGCCAGACGCAACTGCAAGGGAAAAGCTGGAAGCATTTAAGCAAAAAGTACAGACAGGCAGATTAGTTAAATTTTGGAAAACAGCAGAGGAATTACCGGGTTTAGTAGCATTGAGTTTACCTAAAACTATAAAGACCTATCCTGCTATAGGATGGACAAGAGCAACTTTTACAAATAATACAGAAGTATTACAAGAACTAAATGAACAAAGAAAGGAGAATCTGGAGCTAAAGCGACAACTTTCAGAATTTAAAAATAAGGTTGAAGGACCAGTTGAAAACATAGCAAGCTTAGATAGCAAATTTACTGTAAAAGGTACATATTATGCAGGATCTGGAATTTACAGCGATTGGAAATTTGATACAACATGGGAGCAGCTTTTTTTTATATTATCGCCAAAGCTGTTAGAGCACCCTCACGACTCTAAGGTTTACGAAATATTTTCGGAAAATTTATTTGAAAAAACTGGCATTAATGGAGCTAATCCTAAACTTGACAAAGAATTATTTGAAACTATAAAAATTCAATTCAAGATGTTAGGAATAGTTAAGGTCGCGTATACTGAGACAACAAAAGGAGGCATGGGGCTATTTTGGAGTTTAACCCCTAAAGGAGAAAAGACGATGTACGAGATACGTGCAGTGCGCGATGGACAATAGTAGTACCACCCCCACACCCGTCATTGCGAGGAGGCACGACGAAGCAACCTCGCGCTAACACCTGTTACGCAGCACACATTATTCAACAACCCTCATACCTCGGGGTTGCTTCGCTATCACTCGCAATGACGCGAAGGGTGTAGCGCAATGACGCGAGATTGTGTAACGCATTTACCTCCTCCTTTATCCTCCTCCAAAAGGAGGACACTCAATGTCCCCCTCGGCGAGGGGGTGCAGGGGGAGGCTACTCGTAGCGGTTTGTGTTATCTCGAGGTTGCTTCGCTATCGCTCGCAATGACGCGTGTTGTGTTGTTGCGTATTTACCTCCTCCTTTATCCTCCTCCAAAAGGAGGACACTCCATGTCCCCCTCTGTGAGGGGGTGCAGGGGGAGGCTACTCGTAGCGGTTTGTATTATCTTGAGGTTGCTTCGCTATCACTCGCAATGACGCGGGTTGTGTTGCGTATGTACCTCCTCTTTTATCCTCCTCCAAAAGGAGGACACTCCATGTCCCCCTCGGTGAGGGGGTGCAGGGGGAGGCTACTCGTAGCGGGCACTCATCTCGTCAGGTTGCCTCGCTATCGCAATGACGCGAAGGGTATAGCATAACAGTAAGGCGCACCAAACGATGCGCCCTGATAGGGAAAAGGAGATTAGTCGAATTTTCTAAAACCGGGCAAGAATCATTTTTGCTGCAAGGTTCATCACCTGCGATTTGTCGTTATGCGATAGTGCTGCTACCACAGGGTCTTTAGCCATTGCGGGGTATATCAGTTTCAGCCTTACCTCACATAGGCGGGTGCCCAGCAAGTTTCCTATCACAGGCATCTTAAAAACAATGGTCACCACCTTATTCGCGCATTCAATCATCTTCGCTGTTTCCATAGTGTGTAAGGTAGGCTTTAAAAGCATCAACCCACGATATATTATGCTGAAGCGGCACGGCCTGCCTAAAACAGTAAAGCCTGCATACTGTATGCAGGACTTCATATAAACTTAGATTTTTTTACTAACTAAACTACATGCCGGGCGCTATACCCGTTACCGGAATAATGGCTTATTTTGAAGTGCCCGGTTGTGTAGGTTGCTTCTCTTCTTGCCTTTTTTGGTCATCTTCCCTATCAGTATCCCTATTGGTGTTGGTGTTACTGTTTTGGTTGGTGTTTTGTTGTTGGTTTGTAGTGTCATTGCTTTTCTGCTCGCCCTGGGCGTTTTGGTTTGTATCCAAACCTTGCTTCTGTTGTTCCATAATATAAGTTTGCCCAATAGTTAGCATTCTTGTGCCGTTAAAAATAAAAGCCTGAAAAAGAATGTAACGGGCTTGTAATGAGCTCATACGCTTTAAAACCGTATATGGGAACTTGTGGGTATTGCGATAGCGGGAACGGGATATATCCCTATTTGGGCAATGATGATACGATTTGTGCTTTTCTTAACGCAATAAAAGGTATCTTCACTATGTTATAGAATCGTAACAAGTCAAGACGCGATATTTCATTCCTCTGGCCAATGCCCATACTCCTTATTTGGTGCGGCGCCTTTCATAATGTACTCCTTTCTTGAATTATTTTTTAACCCCCCTTTCAACAAAGGATAGGTATGTTTATTATTGTTTTCTTCGTGACCATATGGTATGTGTCACTCTTTGCACAAACCTTTTTTCACCACCGTTATGCATCGCATGGCGCTTTTACCATGAGCAAGGGCTGGGAGCGTTTCTTCTTCGTCTTTACCTACATAGCACAGGGGCCGCACTATATGAGCCCGCATGCCTATGCCATTATGCACCGCCTGCACCATGCCCATACCGATACGGAGCTGGACCCGCACTCGCCCGCTTTTTCCAGCAACTTGGTAAGTATGATGCTGCGCACGCGCCGTTATTATAATGACATTATACATGGCCGTATGGCGGTAGATGAACGCTACCGTAAAAACCTGCCCAGCTGGCGCCGCTTTGATATGTGGGCCAATTCTACGGTATCGCGCTTGTTGTGGACGGCCGCATATGTAACCCTGTTTGTATTGTTTGCCACCAGCGCATGGCAATACCTGCTGCTGCCTATACTGCTGAGCATGGGTGCTTTTCATGGTGCGCTTATCAATTGGTTTGCGCATAAGTACGGGTATATCAACTTTAAGCTGAGGAATACATCGCGCAACTTGTTTTTTATAGATGTGCTGATGCTGGGCGAATCGTATCATAACAATCACCACAAGCGCCCTGCCTCTGTAAACTTTGGCAAGCGCTGGCACGAGATAGACCCTGTGTATCCCGTCATCCGCCTCATGGCATGGATGGGTATCATAAAGCTGCCAAAGCTGGCCGCCGTGCCGGTGGAAACAGATGCGCATCACCATCACCCCCATACACATTAAAACATATGCTTACCATAGGAATAATAGTGCTGGTGTGCCGCTACCTGCGCAAGCGTGGGGTAGAGGTGACGTGGAGCCGGGGCTTTGTAAGACTGCGGCGTGTGGGTAATGTGGTAAAATAAAAACCGGATTGGCAAATATTAAG
>JANLJF010000115.1 GCA_029255605.1 Azovibrio restrictus | reverse complement strand
ATAAAAAAAGGGCCTCTGCAAGGGGCCCTTTTTTATTGCCGCTATATCCTTAGCTTAGCACAGGAATTATTTTTAATGAAGACAGAATTGCAGCCGGATATAAGAAGTGTGGATGTAACACGTTATATAACCCCTCTGCGCGAAGGTGGGTCGCTTCCTGCTATTGCAGAAGCCAACGATGAGTTTTCTTATGTACTGAAATTTCGCGGGGCGGGTCAGGGTGTGAAGGCACTGATAGCAGAACTGATAGGCGGAGAGATAGCCCGAGCACTGGGCTTGAAAGTGCCTGAAATTGTTTTCGCAAACCTTGATACTGCCTTTGGCCGCACAGAGCCCGATGAAGAAATACAAGACTTGCTTAAAGCCAGCGTGGGCCTGAACCTGGCACTTCATTATCTATCTGCTGCTATTACTTACGATCCTGCAGTTACTAAGGTAAACAGCAGGTTAGCCTCTGAAATCGTGTGGCTTGATGCACTGCTAACCAATGTGGACAGGACAGCCCGCAATACCAACATGCTGATGTGGCGCAATGAGTTATGGCTGATAGACCATGGTGCTTCTTTGTACTTTCACCACTCATGGGGCAATTGGGAAGAACAATCCATCCGCCCCTTCTCGCAAATAAAAGACCATGTGCTGTTACCACAGGCAGCCGAACTGGAGGAAGTAGATAAGCTATTCACTACCATACTTACACCCGAAAGGATAAAAGCAATTCTATCTGTAGTACCCGATGAATGGATGATGCACCATGCCGATGGTGTCAGCCCATCTGAGGTGCGTGAGATATATACGCAGTTTCTCATACGCCGCGTGGCGCATTCTTCTATCTTTGTAAAAGAAGCAATACATGCAAGAGAATCAGCTATTTGAGTATGCCGTAATACGTGCAGTGCCACGTGTAGAGCGTGAGGAATTCATAAATGTGGGTATTGTATTGTTTTGTAAAAGGCTCAACTTTCTGCAAACCCGCTGCCACCTGGATGAACAAAAACTACTGTGCCTGGATGAGAAAGCAGATGTAGAACAACTAAAACAATACTTACAGGCGTTCGACCGTATTGCTACCGGCCACGCCGATGGCGGCCCTATTGCCCGGTTGGATACGGCCAGCCGTTTCAGGTGGCTTACCGCTACACGCAGCACCATACTCCAAACCTCCAAAGTGCATCCCGGCTTGTGTTCCGACCCGATTAAAGCATTGGAAAAACTGCATACCGACCTGGTACTATAAGAGCTGCCAAAAAAACTTTTAAAATTTTTCTTCAATCCTGTCCAATTTCTGTTCACTCAGGCATCATTAACCTGAATAACATTCATAACGATTAAAACACAGAAAAATGGAACCAAGGATCAATGTTTTCGAAAAAGGTGGCAATGCAGTAAAAGTGCTATATGGCTTTGGCAGTTATTTAGCTAAATCAAGTATAGAACAACCGCTGCTACACCTTATGTATTTCAGGGTATCGCAGATAAACGGCTGCGCTTTCTGCCTGGATATGCATTCTAAAGATTTGCGTGCCGCCGGCGAAAGCGAACAACGCCTGCATATGATGGCTGCATGGCGCGAAGCACCAATATACACCAGTCGCGAACGTGCAGCACTGGCATGGGCTGAGGCTGTGACAGAACTGAATGGTAACCAGGTGCCTGATGAAGTATACAATGAAGTGTCTAACGAATTTTCTGAGCAGGAGATGATAGACCTAACTATTGCTACCATAGCTATCAACAGTTACAACCGTATCAATGTGGCATTTCGTACGCATGCCGGCGCCTACCAACCGGGGCAGTTTGCCGTGCATGCCTAACCCCATCATTATTCTTATATTTATTCATCTTTAAAAGCTAACAGCAATGAAAGATTTTGCATTATTATTTCGCAAGCCCAACCTCGACAACAGCAATATTTCGCCTACCGAAATGGAAGCCCTGATAAAAAAGTGGCAGGACTGGATGGGAGGTTTGGCCGCACAGGGCCGTGTGGATAGCAAGCCCCTACGCCTTACACAGGAAGGTAAGGTATTGAAAGCAGGCGGTGTGATAACAGATGGCCCGTTTGTAGAGATAAAAGAACGATTGGGCGGCCTGATAATGATAAAGGCCGAGAACCTGGAAGAAGCCACTACATTGGCACACGGCTGCCCGGTACTGGATGAAGGCGGCAGTGTAGAAATAAGGCCGATATTAATACAATAAAAACATACCGAACCCATTGCAGCCACAATGGGTTCTCCTTTTTTATGGAAGACGCAAGCATATCTTTAAAGCAGTTGTTTCAGCAGGAATTTGCTAAAATGGTAGCTGTCATCAGTAACCAGTTCGGGCTGCAGCATATTGAAACGGCAGAAGATATAGTGAGCGAGACCTTCCTTACAGCTGCCGAAAGCTGGAGTTTTAAAGGTATACCACAAAATCCTGTAGCCTGGCTCTATACTGTGGCCAAACAGAAAACCCTATCCCACTTTCGCAGGAATAAGATATTGGAGCAAAAAGTATTGCCGCATATAAAAAGCAGTCAACAGCACTATGAAGAAGCCGTGCTAGATTTCTCACCCGGCAATATCAAAGACAGTCAACTGCAGATGATGTTTGCCGTATGCAACCCTGCCATCGCCAGCGAGGCACAGATAGGGCTTGCACTCCGCATCCTTTGCGGCTTTGGGATAGATGAAATTGCAGAAGCATTCTTTAGCAATAAAGAAACCATTAATAAAAGGCTTTTCAGGGCAAAGGAAAAACTGCGTACGGAAAACATCCGTATGGAATTACCACCTGCACATGAAATAGCACAACGTATAGATACGGTGTTGCACATCATATACCTGCTATTCAGCGAAGGCTATTATTCCAAAACACAGAATGAGGTGTTGCGTAAAGATTTATGCCTGGAAGCCATGCGCCTGGCACTAATGCTTATTGAATATGATAAGACCAACCTCCCAAAAACCAACGCCTTATTGGCACTGATGTGCTTTCATGCATCACGGTTTGATGCACGCCTGCGTGATGATGACACACTGGTATTGTATGAAGAACAGGACGAAACACTGTGGGATAAGGAGCTGATAAACCGAGGCAAGTACTATATGCTGAAAGCTACCGAAGGAAATGAGATCACATCTTATCACCTGGAAGCAAGAATAGCCTATTGGCACTGTGTAAAAGAAGATAGCGCGGAAAAATGGGCTGACATATTTCATACATACAATAGACTGCTGGAGATTAATTATTCACCCGGAGTGGCTATGAGCAGGATATATGCGCTCTATAAGTTAGAAGGGCATGAAGCCGCAATAGCTGCTGCACAGGCATTGGAGCCGGATAATAGTCTTTTCTATTTCCTGCTCTTGGGCGAATTATATCGTCACGAAGATAAAGCCCAAGCGGTAGCGTATCTTGATAAAGCATTGAAATTGGCAAAGACAGCGCCGGAACGTGCAGAGATAAGACGAAAGATAGATACAATTCAATCGCAGCAATAAAAACAAAAGGGCATTTACTAATAAAGTAAATGCCCTTTTTAAAATGGGTGGAACCGGCGGGATTCGAACCCGCGTCCAAACATATGCCCAATAAGCTTTCTACATGCGTATTCCTGAATTTGATTTCGGAAGAGTGCCGGAGCAGGACAAACCTACAAACCTCCTAGCTGCTGAGTTTCATACCTGCACCGCAGCAATACAGACATGATCCTATTGAGAGTTGAGTTAGGCGGCGGAGACGTCAACAGGCCAAAGCCTTCCGCGGCCAAAATGGTTGCGCTAAATTAAATTAGGCAGCCATGGCGTAATTAGATTCGCCATTCAAAAGTTGAATATTCAGATTTACGTGCTAATTATCCAACGCACGGCATGCTTACTTACCCTGCCCTATGCTGTCAAAACCAGTCGGCCCCAAGGCACAACCATTACAGTTGGCAGTTCTTAGTAAAATATCAAAGAACTAATGCAAAGGTACAAACAAGTACCGATTTAATATTGTTAAAATGAATGCCGGATATTTGCACCGCACATGCTGAAAATAGCCTACCATAACCTATATGCACACCCGCTACCTGCCGGTCATCGTTTCCCTATGGAAAAGTATGAGCTGATACCGGGGCAATTAATGCATGAAGGCGTTATCACCCCGTCCAATCTTTTTGAACCTGCACCAGTAGATGAAGCCACTATATTGCTGACGCACGATGCCGACTATTGGCACCGTATGCAGCACCTGCAACTTACAGACAGGGAGATGCGCGCCATCGGCTTCCCGCTATCTGAAGCATTAGTAATGCGCGAGGTAACCATATGCCAGGGCACTATAGACTGTGCCAGGTATGCTATGCAGTATGGCGTATCGCTAAATGTAGCAGGTGGCACCCACCACGCCTTTGCTAATAAGGGAGAAGGCTTTTGCCTGCTGAATGATTTTGCGGTGGGTGCTAATTACCTGCTGCATCATAGCCTGGCAAAGCGTATACTGATAGTAGACCTCGATGTGCACCAGGCAATGGCACGGCAGCCCTGTTTAAAGGACGTACCGATGTATTCACCTTCAGCATGCACGGGCAGCACAATTATCCTTTTCATAAAGAGCAGAGCTACCTGGATGTAGGCCTGCCCGATGGTATAGATGGAGAGACGTACCTGGCTATCCTGCAGCAGCATTTACCTGTATTGATACAGCAGGTTACACCCGATGTTATCTTCTACCTATCGGGTGTAGATGTATTGGCTACAGATAAGTATGGAAAGATGAAGCTGAGCATAGCCGACTGCCGCCAGAGAGATGAGATCGTATTCAACCTATGCAGGCAGCATGGCATACCGGTTGCCGTAGCAATGGGAGGCGGTTACTCACCTTTGGTAAAAGATATAGTAACCGCCCACTGCAATACCTTTAAGGCTGCAAAAGAGATATTTGAACTTTAGTTTTTGAAGAGCCTGAATATGTCAAGGCCATTGGCATATACCATGAGGCCCAATAGCAGCACAAGGCCCACTGTAGTAGCATATTCCATCACCTTATCATTCACCTTACGGCCCGATATCATTTCAAACAACAGGAAGATAACATAACCGCCATCCAGGCCGGGCACAGGCAACAGGTTCATTACCGCCAGTATGATGGATACGAAGGCTGTCAGCATCAGGAAGTCCTGCCAGTCGAACACCGGTGAGAACATTTTACCGAAGCTAACAATACCACCTACACTTTCAGATGCTTTGATTTCCTTAGAGGTGAAGATGAGCTTCAGTTGGCGCCAGTAGTTAGCTATCTGGTCGAAGGTGTAAGTAAAGCCTTTACCCACAGCTTCTATCGGGTTATACTTTATCTTATCATAAGCAAAGAAAGCGGCTGGGCCCGAGGGGGCAAAGCCTAATATCTTTGTTTCGGGCACCTTACCTGCCAGTTGCAGCTGCTCGCCATTTCGTATCACACCCAGTGCAATAGGCTGGTTGGCAGAAGCACGTTTTATTTTCTCAAATTCATCATAGAAGAATACAGGCTGGCCATTTACGCTGACGATACTATCTCCCGCTTTGAGCCCCATTTTACCCGCTTCCGATTTGTCTGATACATCGGCTATCACAACAGGTACGCGTGGCTGTATAAAAGTATTACGCTGTGCTTTAATGATCTTACGCACCGTACCTTCCGGTATCGGTACTGTTACGGGTTGGCCATTCCTGTTTACGGTAATAGACTTGGCCTCGTTGAATATCATTTCCGGCACTATCTTATTGAACCTCGTTACTTGCTTGCCATCTACTGCCAGTACCATATCGCCATTGCGCAGGCCAATGCTCTCGCCTACGCTATCTACCATTATACCATATTTCGCATTCTGCACCGGCAAATACTCTTCGCCCCACACACCAAATATCAATGCATAAATACCTATGGCCACCAGCACGTTCATTATGATACCACCCAGCATGATGAACAGTCTTTGCCATGGCTTTTTAGAGCGGTATTCCCAGTCTTGCGGTGGTAGTTTCATGGCTTCTTTATCCATGCTCTCATCTACCATGCCGGCTATCTTTACATAGCCACCCAGTGGAAACCATCCCAAACCATATTCGGTATCTCCTTTCTTCTTTTTGAACAAAGAAAAATTGAGCAAACCGGGGAAAGGAAAAAGGAAATCGAAGAACAGGTAAAACTTCTCTACCCTTGTTTTAAAGAGGCGTGCGAAGAAGTAATGGCCAAACTCATGAAGTAATATAAGCAGTGATAAGGCAGCGAGTAACTGGAGCGCCTGAACAAGACCACCAGACATCAATAATAGACTATTTAAAAGCATGATATCGCAAAAATAATATTTAGTGTGATAGTTGGCTATGTTTTACGTGTTCGGCAGCATACATACGTGCATCCTTGTCCGACTGGCGATAGTCTTCCAGCGTAGGATGCTCTATGAAAGTTACCTGTTCCATCACTTTTTCAATGATCTCACTCATTTCTATAAAGCTCACCCTGTTTTGCAGGAAGGAGTTTACCACCAGCTCATTGGCAGCATTCATCACACAAGGCGTGTTACCCCCTTTAAACATGGCATCTTTAGCCAGTGCCAGGTTTCGGAAGGTTTTATAATCCGGCGCTTCAAAGGTTAGCTTGCTGAAATCTTTAAAGTCGAAGCGCTTGAAATCGTTCTGCAGCCTTTGCGGGAAGGCAAGGGCATACTGTATGGGCAGCTTCATATCGGGCAGGCCCATCTGTGCTTTTACAGAACCATCTACAAACTGCACCAGCGAGTGGATAATAGATTGCGGGTGTACCACCACCTCAATCTGCTCATTCTGCAAGCCGAAGAGCCATTTCGCTTCTATCATCTCCAGCCCCTTGTTCATAAGGGTAGCACTATCTATGGTTATTTTAGCGCCCATTGTCCAGTTGGGGTGTTGCAGCGCATGGCTGGCTTTCACATTCACCAGGTAGTTGGGCTTCCTACCCAGGAAAGGACCACCCGAAGCCGTCAGTATCACCTTTTCTATCTTACGGATATCCTCGCCCACCAGGCATTGAAAGATGGCAGAATGCTCACTATCTACGGGTATGATGCCGGCACCTTTTTCGGCAGCGGCCTGCATTACCAGTTCGCCTGCTACTACCAGTGTTTCTTTATTAGCCAATGCTACACGCTTGCCTGCCTGCACGGCTGCCAATGTAGACTCCAGCCCTGCAATACCTACGATGGCCGCCAGTACTGTATCTACCGTTTCCCACTGCACAACATCATTCAGCGCAGCAGTACCCGAAAACACTTTTACCGGCAGGGAAGACAATGCTTCCTTTACCGTACTATATTTTGTTTCATCGGTAACCACTACGGCATTAGGATGAAACTGCCTTGCCTGCGCTATCAGCAGCTCGGCATTGCTATGTGCGCTCAATATCTCTACCTGGAACAGTTCAGGATGCGCAGCCACTACTTCCAGTGCCTGCGTACCGATAGAACCTGTAGAACCCAGTATTGCCAATCTCGTCATTCGTAATCTTATATTATAGTTTAGTACAGATATAGCTTTTCAGCGCCCCAAAGGTAACTTAAACCCTTCACGCTTAGACGCATTAGAAAAGTATTTATTGTAGTTGCCAAAGCTAACCTGTATATGCTTTAAATTAGCACAGCCAAAAGCTTTTTCAATAAATCTTAACAACACTGCCATGCTTCAAAAAGCAACTTTAGATTTCCTTTCAAAGCTGGAAAAGAACAACAATAAGAACTGGTTTGATGCCAACCGCGATGCCTATGAGGCTGCCAAGGCAGATTTTGAAATATTTGTAGCCCATATACATGGAAAGCTATCTAAGCGTGAGCCTAAAATGGCCGATCAGAAGCCCAAGGACTCCATTTTCAGAATATTTCGGGATGTACGTTTTTCTAAAGATAAAACGCCGTACAAACCGCATTTTAGCGCCTACTTCAGCCGCGGCGGCAGAAAAGCACCGGATGCGGGCTATTACGTACATATACAACCGGGGGGCAAAAGCTTTGTAGCCGGTGGGCTGTGGATGCCGGAAGGCCCGCTGCTAAAAAGCGCCCGCCAGGAGATAGACTACAACTTCAAGGAGTTCCAGGGCATACTGAACAAGGCATCTTTCAAAAAGCTGTACCCTAAGCTGGAAGGTGAACAACTGAAAACCCTGCCACAAGGCTATACTGCCGATAACCCTGCCATTGGATTTTTGAAAATGAAAAGCTTCATTGCCAGTGCAAAGCTTACTGACAAAGAGATAGCATCGAAAGACGCTGAAGCCGTAGTACTGGAGCGGTTTACCGCTATGAAGCCTTTAGTAGAATTTCTTAATAGAGCGTTGGATTAAAGTTAGTTACGGAATACAAGAAACTCAAAGGGGCGGTTCGAAGGGACTGCCTTTTTCTTTCTGCCCCTTGCCGATTTTTTGCCGGGACGGTACACATCCATCGTTTCCGATGCATGTACTACCTGTTCGTCGTTATCCACTTTGTTCACGATACTGATGAGCTCGTCTACCTTCTGCTCAAAATCGGCGTGCCAGTGTTGGGCCACCTTCGTTGTTACTAATAGCTCTCTAGAGGTTTTCATAAAGCACCTTTTAGGGTGATGAAAAATTATCTTTAGAAAAATAAAGAAAAAAAACGTGAGGTGGAATAGCAATAAACCAAATATGAATATTTCAACCTGCTTTTATAAACTATTGAAAACGTATTGTTTTTAAAACAATAGTGATATAATTATAATACATCCGGCACCATTTGTTTCTTTTTGTTTCCGGAAAATGGGAGATACAAAAGAGCATTTTATAAGTGATTGACTGATAATTTTGAAGGAATACTACATTTCCATAATTGTTGTGTTTTGTTGTGCTTTTCATTCATAGTATTTCCTCCTATTTCAAAAACAGGCAACAGAAGTTGCAACACGCAATTTTCGGGGCATAACAGTATCATCATCCATTTTTAACCGAATCTTAATCCGACAAAAATGGTGTCAAAGAGCTATTATAGCAAATATACAACAATTAATAGAACTGTGTAAGGTATGGGTAGCGCTGTGCGTATAGTTCCTTTACCTTATCAAGTATCGTTTGGCGAAGCTGGTCGAGGTTGCGGCGCTCGGTGGCAGAGATGAAAACACAGTTGTAGTGCGTTTCATGGTCCCAACGCGATTTGAGCTGCCTCAGCAGGTCTTCTTTTACTTCAGGGTCCAGCCATTCATCAAACACATGCTTTTCGTACAGGTCCATCTTATTGAAGATGGTGAGTATCGGCTTATCGAAAGCGCCAATATCCTGCAAGGTTTTATTTACCACGCCCATCTGGTCTTCATAGGCCGGGTGCGAAATATCTACTACGTGCAGCAGGCAATCGGCCTCACGCACCTCATCCAGCGTGCTTTTAAAACTTTCTACCAGGTGGTGGGGCAGCTTGCGGATGAACCCAACCGTATCGCTCAGCAAAAAAGGCGTTTGCTCGTACACCACCTTACGGGTAGTGGTATCGAGCGTGGCAAAGAGCTTGTTTTCTGCAAATACATCCGACTTGCTAAGGGTGGTCATCAGCGTGCTTTTACCTACGTTGGTGTAGCCCACCAGCGCTACACGTATATACGTACCGCGTTCCTGGCGCTGTGTAGCTGCTTGTTTGTCTATTTCAGCCAGGCGCTTGCGTAGCAGCGATATTTTGTCTTTTACCAAACGGCGGTCGGTTTCTATTTCCGTTTCACCGGGACCACGGGAACCGATACCACCACCCTGGCGCTCCAGGTGTTTCCACATACCACGCAGGCGGGGCAGTATGTACTGGTACTGCGCCAATTCTACCTGCACCTTGGCCTGTGCCGTTTTTGCACGGCGGGCAAAAATATCCAGTATCAAGTCACTACGGTCGATGGTTTTAACACCTACTACATCTGATATATTACCTATCTGCGAGCCGGTCAGCTCATCATCGAATATGACAAGATTAATACCTTTTGACTGCACATAGTCGCGTATCTCTTCCAGCTTACCCTTCCCCACAAATGTTTTACTATCGGGGTGCGGCAGCTTTTGTATAAAGGTTTTAGTGGTTTGGGCACCTGCAGTTTCTGCAAGGAATGCCAGTTCTGACAAATAATCCTTCGTTTGGGTTTCTGTCTGGTTTTTATGTACCAGGCCCACCAATACGGCACGTTCTTCGTTCTGTATTATGTTCTTATTCTCAATCATGCTTAGCGATAAAAAAACCACCCCTTTTCTATGAGATGGTTCATTATGCAAAAATACAATATTCGCAGCAATCAGGCTCAGATAAGCCTTTCCTGCTCGCGCAGCCAACGCTCCGGTATATCGCCATTGCTGGCCAGTATATAATCGTTGTAAGAGCAGGGCACATAAGCCTTATTAGGCAGGCGCATCCACCAGCGGTTGGTTCGTTTGCTTTTCAGGAATATGGTATCATTATCTGTAAATGCTACGTTGAAGATGATAAACTCTTCGTGCTCCGTCAGTTCTGCCTCGTTCTTGCGCACCTGGTAGCCATCTACAAAATACCATATCATCTGCGCCAGCAGGCGTGCCGTCATTTTATTGGTATCATGTGCAGGATCATACCCATACAAGCCGAACGAAGTAAGATGGGTACCCATACCGGCATAGCGGGTAAGGATACAGGCCTCATCGCCCGTGAAACCATTGGGAGAACCATTTATATTAACCGGTGCATCGCTGTAGCGGATAGCAGAGATATCGAAACTGAACAGATTGCTATTACGCAGTACCGGCTCCACATCTTCAAAATGTTCGCGCACCTTGCCCAACCTGAAAAAGTCGAAACGCAGCTTATCCAGCGTTTCCAGCATCCTGGGATGGGTATAATAGCTTTGGAAACCTACGTGGTTGTAGTGTGTAATGAAATTGGGTTGCGCCGTCAGCATTTCCATCAGAAAACTGCGGGAAGTAAGTGCCTCGGTCTCATCAAGGTCTACCAGCATATCGGCCACCGTAGCATGTATCATCTTTTGAGACCTGCGGAAGGCCTCGTATTGCTGCATGGTAAGATCGTGCGAACCGCCCAGCACAATCACCGTTTTGCCGGCTTGTTGCAGCTCATGCAGCACCGTGCGCAAAGCGGCGCGGGTATCGGCAATGGTGGCACCCTCGCGGATATTACCGGCATCTGTTATTTTAACAGCCGGATGCCAGGAATATAGCTTATATAATTCTTCGCGGATAGCATCAGGGCCATTGCTATAGCCAAGGCTTTCATCCTCACCGCGTTGTTCGCCACAACCTATAATCACAATTTCGGCATCATCCCAGTCCAGTATATCCTGGGTAGCATACTGGAGGTTGGCACCCCACTGCAGGGGTTGGTAAATGTGTGTTCCTTTTGTTTCGATAAAATGTTTGGAGGCAAAAAAATGACTGAGGTCTTGCATATGTGTTGTTATCGGCGGCTAAAGTAAAAATTCCCTGCCTTCTTTTTGCATCACTATGAACGTGCTACACTGCAGACCTGTACAAAAGGCATTGGAACTATATAACGGCGAGTCATAATAAAAATTGTTAAATACCACTGAAATGAGGACGCGGATAGGCATTTACGGTGCTATTTTTCTATTTTTGGCCGATAAGCAGGAAGCATGGCAAACGGAACTAAAGCAAAACCATCTTATGTATATGCCATTATCGGCATATCCCTTGTGCTTTTTTTATTAGGCACCCTGGGATGGCTGGTAATAAACGGGCGCACGCTCAGCAGGGCATTTAAAGAAGACCTGCAGGTAACGGTAATACTGCACGACAATACCCGTGACGAGATGACCAAAAAACTGCAAACGGTATTGTCGCAACAACCGTTTGTAAAATCTGCAACGATAGAAACGAAAGAAGATGCTGCGAAAAAATTCTTTGCCGAAGGGGGTGAAGACTTTACAGAACTGCTGGACTTTAACCCGTTGTATTCATCTATACTGCTGAACCTGCATTCGGAATATGTAAACAAGGATAGCCTGGAGCGTGTGAAACAATTCATCATGCAAAGCAATATTGTGCGCGAGGTGGATTATTCCAAACAAGTAGTGGACAACCTGAATGCCAACTTTCGCAGGATAGGCATCATATTAGGCTCTATATCGCTGGTACTATTTATAGTAGTAGTGATACTGATAGATAATACCGTACGCCTGGCTATGTTCAGCAACCGTTTCCTGATAAAGACGATGCAGATGGTAGGTGCTACACGCCAATTCATATCGCGCCCGTTTGATAAACGTGCGGCACTGAACGGCGTTATCAGTGGTGCTATTTCTGTTGCCGGCTTGTGGATCGTGATATCATTTGCAGAAGCACAACTGCCTGCACTGAAAGCATTGCATGCACCGGCCCTGCTGGTAATATTGATGCTGGGTATGCTGGTGATGGGGGTTATCATATCGGTAGTGAGTACCCACCGCTCTGTAGTGAAATATTTAAAAATGCAAGTAGACGACCTTTATTAATTTTCTTTTTATAATATTGCAATCATGGCAACAACCAAAACGAATAAAGACTTAACACCTAAAGGCAATCAAACCTTTTTGTTTGACAAGAGCAACTATATGTGGATGATAGGTGGGGTGGTGCTGATATTGCTGGGCTTTATACTGATGGCCGGCGGTAAGAGCGAAGACCCTAACAAGTTTGATTACGAAGCCATCTACAGTGCACGCCGTATAACAGTAGCACCGCTGATGATATTGATAGGCTTTGCGGTGGAGATATATGCCATCATGAAAAAGCCTGCTAGCGCTGCATAATAACGCTTAAAATACATTCAATAAAAAATGCCGTTCAGTGAACGGCATTTTCATTTTCAATATGTTCGAACAAGGCTAGTTAAAGACCTTATCTATAACCCGGAATATACGCTGCATATCATCGGCTGTAAGATTAGAACCTGAAGGCAGACATAGGCCATTTTCAAACAACTTTTCAGAAGTGCCATTGCCATAGAAAGGATTATCCTTGAATACAGGCTGCAGGTGCATCGGCTTCCATAAAGGGCGCGATTCTATATTCTCTTCATCCAACGCGAGCCTTAATGTTTCGCGGGTGATGCCCCCTGTTTGCATGGGGTCTATCAATATCGTGCTCAACCAGCGATTGCTGAAATAGCCAGCAGGCTCATCCAATAAAGTAATGCCTTTGATACCTTTCAGCTTATTGTAATACTGCTGATATATAGCACGGCGTTGGTCTATACGGTTAGCCAGCATCTCCATTTGTCCGCGGCCGATGCCGGCGCAGATATTGCTCATGCGATAATTGTACCCTATATGCGTATGCTCGTAGTGTGGGGCAGCATCGCGCGCCTGAGTAGCCAGGAATCGTGCTTTTGCTACTGTAGCCGCATCGTGCGCTACCAGGGCACCGCCGCCTGAGGTAGTAATGATCTTATTGCCATTGAACGACAAGATGCTCATAGCACCGTATGTGCCGCACATCTTGCCATCTATATGCGAGCCCAGTGCTTCGGCTGCATCTTCTATCACGGGGATATTATACTGTGCTGCTATAGCCATTATCTCCTGCATTTTGGCAGGCATGCCATACAAGTGCACGGGTATGATGGCTTTAGGCGTTTTGCCCTTCGCTATCCTGTCTTTTATAGCCGCTTCCAGCCATTGTGGCGACATGTTCCAGGTATCCGCCTCGCTATCTACAAACACAGGTATGGCAGAAAGATATGCTATAGGATTGGCAGAGGCAGAGAAGGTCATGCTCTGGCAGATAACCTCATCGCCCTGCTGCACGCCTGCCAGTATCAATGCCAGGTGGATGCCCGCGGTACCTGCACTAAGCGCCGCTGCATGCACATCTTCCTTCAGGAAAGCTGTAATATCCTTTTCAAAATTATCAACGTTTGGCCCCAGTGGTGCTACCCAGTTGGTATCAAAAGCCTCGTGGATATAGTTGAGTTCCGTACCGCCCATGTGTGGCGAAGAGAGCCATATTTTTGGTTTCATGTGTGTGCTACAATTCTTTAGTCTTAATGATACGTGCCGGGTTGCCTACTACAGTAGCGCCATCGGGCACATCTTGTATAATCACTGCACCTGCACCTACGGTGCACCACTTACCTATCTTTTTACCGGGAATAACTACGGCGCCTGCACCTACGTGTGTACCCTCACCTACTATTACATTTCCACACAGCGTTACATTAGGCGATATATGTACATAGTTGCCAATGATGCAATCATGATCGACCACAGCATTGGTATTGATAATGCAGTGCTTACCTATGATAGCATCTGAATTAATAGACACCCCCGCCATTACTACCGTGCCACCTTCTATGCTTACAGATTTTGCTACTATAGCCTTAGGGTGTACAGCAGTATGAAACACTGTATGCGCAGGCAAGCTGCCTACTATACGTCTGCGCGTAGTATTATCGCCTATAGATATAATAACAGGCGTATCGGCACTTAGTATCTTAGTATCGGGCAATGTGGCGTAATAACCGCATAACGGGCCTTTAGGTGCATCATCCCAAACCTTTATCTCGCGGATGCCATTCAGCTCCAGTATATCTATGATAACCTTTCCATGCCCGCTGGCGCCATATACTATCATGCTGCTTCTTGTTTTGGAGAACCTTTGAATTTTTCCATCGTAGTAACATCCGTCTGGTTCACACCTTTTGCACGAAACACCTTGGCCACTGTCATGAACAGGATGCGGATATCCAATGCCAAAGATACATGGTCTACATAGTACACATCATGCCGAAACTTATCTTCCCATGATATGGAGTTACGGCCATTTACCTGTGCCCAACCCGTGATGCCGGGTTTTACATCGTGGCGTCGCGCCTGTTGTGCATTGTATAGTGGCAGGTATTCTACCAAGAGCGGGCGTGGACCGACGAGGCTCATGTCACCTTTTAAAACATTTATCAGTTGCGGCAATTCATCGAGCGATGTTTTGCGTACTATTCTCCCTATCAATGTAAGCCTATCGGCATCGGGTAGCAGGTTACCCTGTGCATCTTTCTTATCGTTCATGGTTTTAAACTTCACGATACGGAAGATGTGCCCGTGCTTGCCGGGGCGTTGCTGAAAGAAGAATGGTTTACCATTGTTCGCAATAAACAGCAATAAAGCCGTCAGTAGGATAACAGGTGATAATACCATCAGTATCACCAATGCTATCAGTGTATCAAATAGAGGCTTAATGAAGTTGCGGTACATCTTGTTTTATCCAATGGTCTACAAAACCATCTGCCAGTTGCGAAGTGAAATCTTTAGAGCAATTGACAGCATTTGAGGCATATGCATCGTGCTGGGCCGCAGATGTGCGGAGTATCTTATCTACCGTGTGGTCTATTTCATTCTCTTTGAAATAGATGCCCGCATTGTATTTATCCAGCAGGCGGGCTATTTCGGAAGATTCGTTTACCATAGCCAGCACAGGTATGCCGCTTGCCAGCAGGTTGAATGTTTTACTGGGTACAGAGCTATTGGTAGCTGCTGTATCGAGGGTTACATAGCCCCAGGTAGCTGTAGACAGCAAATTAGGTAAATCAGCAAAAGGCACAGGGTCTTTTAGTGTAACATTATCCATCCCCGCGGCTAGTGCTTGCAGTTGTACTTTTTTGCCGCCATTACCTACTATTACTACCTGCCATTCAGGATGGACAGATAACTTCTTTGCCAGCTCTATTAGAAATTCCAAAGGATGGGTTAACCCAAGGTTTCCTGAATAAAGGATAATGTGCTTCCCTTCAAGTCCCCATTCCTTTTTAAAATCTCTTAATGATGCCTGCGTTGCTTCTGTGGCCTTATTCCACACCGGTATCAATCTCACTTTGTCTTTTTCAGCAGCAGGCAGGTATTGCTGTATCGCCTGCTTTAGCCCTTCGCCTATAGTAAAGATGCGTTGTGCATGCGGCAGTACCTTACGGTTTCGCCTTTGCCAGCGTTTTACAAACACATCTTTTACAAACCCACCTTTGAAACCCGAAAGTACATCGGGATACAGATCGTAAATAAGACACGCATATTGCATCTTTTCGATGCCGGGGGTAAATACAAACAGTGGTGGATTGGATACAAAGAAGAATTTGGTATTCGTAAGGTCTTCCTGCTTTATCCTATCCTTCATCCATTTGTAGAATGCCCACCAGGAACCGAAACGTTTTGTAAAGCTTTCCCTGTTGTATACCGGGCCTTGCTGTAGTGTAACATTTGCAGGTAGTTCGTTCATATTATAATCGAACGTGCCATACCATGCTTCGATATTACAATGTGGCAAACGTTGTGCGAATGCTTTTATAATATCGGCAAACAGGTAGTTGGCCGTCTGATTTATCAATATGATCTTTTCTTTACCCACGATTATCTTTCTATAATGCAATTCTCCAGCACCAGCATATCCATCTTGGTACGCAGGAAGCAATCCAGCGCTTCGGCGGGCGTATTTACGATGGGCTCGTTTTCATTGAAAGACGTATTGAGTAAAATGGGTATGCCCGTCTTTTGCCTGAAGGCATCTATCAACGCATAGTATTTTGGCGATACTGCTTTGTCAACACTCTGCAGGCGGCCGGTGCCGTCTACGTGCGTAACAGCAGGTATCGATGTGTGTTTTTCTTTCTTTATCGGGAATACTTTTTCCATGAAAGGTACATCCTCTGAATATTCAAAGAACTCCGGAACGTATTCCTTTAATATAGAAGGTGCAAACGGGCGGAAACTTTCGCGGCGTTTTATCTTGGCATTCAGCAGGTCTTTCGCATCTGTACGCCTTGGGTCGGCAAGGATAGAGCGGGCACCCAACGCACGTGGACCAAACTCCGCACGGCCCTGGAACCAACCTACTACGCCGGCATTTATGAGGCGGTCGGATATATAGTTATAAAAATCATCGCCTTCCATACGCTTGTATTCTATGTTGCGCGATTTCAGGAATGTTTCTATTTCATCGTTGCTAAACCTGCTACCTGTGTATGCAGAATAGATAGGCTGTGCGCGTGGCTTATCGAGTAATTGATTGTACACATAATAAGCACACCCCATAGAGATACCCGCATCGTGACCAGCTGACGGGATGTATAGGTTATCGAAATCGGAATTGGCTAATATCTTGCCATTGGCTACAGAGTTCTGCGCCACACCACCTGCTATGCATAGGTTTTTCAATCCTGTACGTTTCTGCAAATGGTTAACGATATGGAATATCAGCTCTTCTGTAAACCGCTGAACAGATGCAGCAATGTCTTTATGATACTGTGTCAGCTCTTCGCCTTTCGCACGTGCCTTGCCGAATTTCTCTTCAAACAATGGAGCATATAAACTGCCTACAAATGGGATATGGTCATCGCCGTAGGTTACTACTACATCTTTAGCCGACTTGAAGTAAGCCTGGTTCCATGTAAACAAACCATCTTCTGTAAACGTAATGATGTCGCGTATTTTATCTACATACTTCGGCTCGCCATAAGGTGCAAGGCCCATTACTTTATACTCATCACCATAATGCGGGAAACCGAGATACTGAGTAAACGCTGTGTAGAAAGTACCCACAGAAACCGGGAAATCTATAGAATCTATTACCTCTATTTTATTGCCACGGCCTATGCCTATCATAGTACTGGTAAAATCGCCGGAGCCATCTATAGAAAGCAGTGCTGCCTCCTGGAACGGACTGGCAAAGAATGCAGATGCCAGGTGGCTGCGATGGTGTTCTACCTGGTGTATCTTAGGCTTGATAACCGATGCCGGAATACCTGACATGCGCGATAGTTCTTCTTCAAGAGATGCTACTTTTTTGGTATTGCTAAGCCTGTTCAGCACTGTCTTGATGCCACCTTGCGGATTCTTCAGCAGGTACAGCATTTTCTTATTCAGCTTTGCTTTAGGGTCTCTGCCTATGGCTATATGATCCACCTCATTAAGCGTGATGCCTAATTCATTCAAACAAAACTGAATGGCTTTTTCGGGGAACCCTGCCCAATGCTTCACACGGGTGAAACGCTCTTCTTCTGATGCAGCAATAAGCGCTCCGTCTTTCAGGATAGCGGCACTTGAATCAGCATGGTATGCGTTAATACCTAAGATTATCATAAACTATTTTTCTTGACTAATTAATGGGTAAACATGGTTTTATACCCTGCCATGATAGCAGGTGTATTTATCCTGCTGCCTGCATATGCTGCAGCAGCATTAGATATAGCGGTGTATGCATCATTATTTACAGATGCCAGCGCATCTATAGCAATAGACATTTCATTTACATCTTCCACACTTACATTATACCCGGCATTGCTGATAGCTAATCCATTCCATGGCGTATAATGACTAGTGATAACAGGCTTGCCGGACGCCAGCGCTTCATATATGGCATGCCCGAAATTTTCACTTTTGCTGGGCAGTATAAATGCATGGTAGTTATTTAAAGCTGCTGTTACTTGCTCCGGTGGCACCGGGCCTTTATAATGCACCTTTACATTTGAAGGCAGGGAACGAATAGTAGTCTGGCACTCTTCCCAGTACGCTTCATCTTTTACCGGGCCATAGATATCATAAGTAATATGATTACGACATTGTTTCAAAGCATTCAGCACCAGCAATATGTTTTTCATGGGGCTGATAAGTGCTACCGACACCAGTTGAAGCATGCCGGGTTGCTTTGCTAATGGCTTTGGAGCCGTTATGGCTTTGGGCAAATTAGCAACCACCAATGTTTTAACACGATTGCTAAAAGTCTTTTTTATAAATGCAGCTTCTTCATCGGCGGTAGCATGAAAGATGATTCGCTTATGAACACCTGTAAGCTTTAAGCCTGTGATAAACAATTTCTTTTTAAACGATTTTTGCGACAAAGCGCCGGGGTGCAACATGCCCCTTACTGAAAGAATTTTCTGCGCTTTTGTTTTTGTCTGCAGTGGTATTATTGAGTATTGTTTTGAGAACAGGCCATTAACAAACAGCACATCCGGCTTTACCGCATTCAATATATCCCTGAATTTTTCTTTATTCTCTTCAGAACGATAGTAAACCTTCGTATTCGGTAAGAAGCTTACCCACTCATCGCGCTTTACATTCAATATACCCCCGTCCAGGTCTTTATCGGAACAATAGATATAAAATTCATATCCCTGCTGACCGGCAAAACACTGCACCATATTATTCAGCGATTGAATGGGGCCACCTGCTTTATAAGCAGGGAGAAAATATTCGTAGGTGATAAATACTTTCATCGGTTGCTTGTCACATATTTATTCAGCCATGCGAATATGAATATCTTGCCGAGTATCATAAACACGATATAGTTCCTTACCGAACCCAGATAAAATATAATGTCAGATTCGAACGTACCCATACTGAGAAAAATACCAATAAATAACGAATACACGAAAATGAGGTTATACTGCTTATTGTTAACAATATAATTAGCTGCCTTGCCAATAAGAAAGGTGATAATCATTAATGGTATTATCATTAACAGGATACCAAAGTCAATGTATAAGTCGCAGAAGTAGCCCATAGATATAGAAGTTCCCTGTTCTGCATTCTTATACTGGCGGCCCGTGTAATAAGATGTTTTGGTTGAAGGGTCCAGTCTCGATTTATTAGGATTTAAAAATCTTGGCAGGAATAAGAAACTAATCGTACTACTCAGGTTTTCACCATTGCTATGCTCTATAATATCGGGTACACGTGCGTACACCGTAGAGTATTGCTGCATATACTGCATCCTATGCAATAGCACCTCGCCGCCTGTTTTAAATGAATCTGTATCAAACTCTGTAGCCTTTTCCCCCAGGTAATCAAACGCATCACCCGTACTTACCCGTACTTCCTGTTTCATAGAACCCTGGTTTAGAAATGCACGGTAGCCGCCTTTTACACTCGACCAGAAAACCATGAAGAAAACCAGGAATATGCCTATAGGGATAAGGCGCAGGATCAGCTTATTATCGAAATAAGGATTGACCGTAAGGTAGGTAAGCACTACGAAAAATATTACCTCCTTAAAAGAAGAGAAGTAAGATACAAAGCTCAATACGAATTCGAGTACGACTATTAGTATAATCATATTCCTGTACCCTGTCTTTTTGAGGAAGAATGTAAAAATGAGCATCATGAGCAATACTTTCCGAAGTACTGCAAAGGATTGAACTAACTGGTTGAGGGAAGAATTGGAATACGTAATGGCTATGAGCGTAGGGAATATGAGCGTGGTTACTATATATGCTGTAATTATTTTCTTTGTGTCCAATTTTTCAGCTGCAGCCTTCAATGTATCAAGACCAGGAGAAAAAGCAGGCTTAAATACCCTTGACAGGAAAGATGCCATTAGCGTAAGCTGACCCAGCGTTGCAGTGACTAATACCTCTGCCTCCTTACTATCATATAATACATCCAGAGTCTTACCCAGGTAATCGGCATAAATAACGCTACCGAATATCTGTATCCAGTGGTAACCAAAAAGATATAATAGTACCGGTGGTATGTATGGCTTCCATAACTGAGAAATGATAACAGCTAATGAAATACCCCCTACAACAGAAACCCAAAGATATTGCGAAAACAGACCATACGCTACTGAAGCAAATAACAAGAATGTGATAAAAGACGTATTGTCTTTAAACTTGAATTGCTCTTGTGTGCTTCCAAAATTATTGCTCGCTATCACTTACCCGGTATGAGTTTTTTCTTAATGAAATAAAAAGTTATTTGAACCGGATTATCAATCTTACCGATCGTTTTCCAGTAACTGTATGCATCTTTAAATTGGCCCTTCAAAAATGCATGCAACATAAGTGTGTAATAGAATACAAGTTTATTCTTTCTCAACTGGCTGCGGCCTTCTTTTATCAAAGGTTGCGACAGGTAAGAAAAAAGTTTATTAAAAACCTGTATATCTTCCTCTATATGCTTTATATAATATTTGCCCTGCCTGCTAAGCTGGCCACTATGATCGCGAAGG
>JANLJF010000114.1 GCA_029255605.1 Azovibrio restrictus | reverse complement strand
AATCAATGGCTGCAGAAATAGAGCAAACGAATGCTGCCATACAAGCTATTGCCGGTGTGAGGCCACTTTGCTTTCGGCCTCCTTATGGCGTTACAAACCCCAACCTTGCAAAAGCTATAAGGAATACGGGCATGCAATCCATAGGTTGGAATATCCGTTCTTTTGATACAAAAGCAAAAAATCCGGAGGTATTACTGCAACGGTTGTTAGGAAAGTTAAAAGGAGGGGATATTGTATTACTTCATGATTCTATGCCCATTACAGCCGAAATTTTAACGGAATTTATCATACAAGCCCGAAAAAAGGGATTTACCTTTGCCCGCGTAGATAGCTTACTAGGAATTGATGCTTATGCGTAATGTATTATCGGGTGCCCTTTTACTATGCAGTAGTTTTGTTGTAACCGCGCAGCCCAAGGGCTACCAGCAGTTAAAAGATGTAAATGCTTTTCAGCAATCGCTGGCGAAATCGAATGCTGCCAAACAGACCATCACCAGCGATTTTACACAGGTAAAGAATCTTTCCCTATTATCAGAAAAGATCAAGTCGAAAGGCAAATTCTATTTTAAGAAAGAGGATAAAGTACGTATAGAATATACCGCTCCGTATGCCTACCTGGTAGTGATGAATGGTGGGCAACTTACTATTAAAGACGAACAGAAAACCAGCAAGATAAATACGAAAAATAGCAAGCTGATGCAGTCTGTTAACCGCATCATTATAGATTGTATGCGGGGTACCGTGTTTCAGAATTCTGACTTTAAAGTGTCTGCCTATGAAAACGGGCAGAACTACCTGCTATCGCTATCGCCTGTTACTGATGCAATGAAGAAGATGTTTAAGCAGGTGGATGTGCATATGGAAAAGAGAACGCTGGATGTAGACCGCCTTACTATGACGGAAACTGGTGGTGATTATACAGATATGGACTTTTCCAACACTCAACATAATGCAGCACTGAATGAAGCCATATTTAAGGTTAAGTAGTCTGTTGCTTATTTTAATAGCAGGATGTGCATCGCCATATAAGCACCTGCAGTCGCTGGAAACACCGCAAAATTCAGCATTTATATATAAGCCACAATTTAATAAGGCTCTTTACCGTTGTATTGTTAACGGAAATCTAATATTCAAGAAATTTCATTTAAGCGGAATTTTACTTTTTAAAACAATGGAAAATGGCACGGTACGTGCAGTATTCCAAAACGAAATGGGAATGACCTTCTTCGATTTTGAATGGGATGGCCAGGACTCATTCAAAGTGAACCAGGTAATAGAGCAACTGGATAGGCCGGCAGTAATAAAGACACTGAAAAAAGACCTGAGCCTGTTGCTGATGAAGGGGTTGGATAAAAAAAGTGAAAATTTTTTTGTGGGGGATAGGGGTAAATCGACTTATTACTGTTTTAATATAGAGAGCGGGTATGCATACTATGTAGAAACGGATAAACAACTAGTAAGAATAGAGAATGCCGGTGAGAAGAAAAAAGTGATAACTATAACAACAACAGGACGAAACACACCTACGGATATGCCCGATAGCGTGTTTTTTAACCACCATAAAGCAAACTTTACAATAGCCTTACAAAAAATTCAGACCCATGCTGATGAATGACTTTTATAAGATAGAGTATATACAGAGAGAACCCAATAGTTTTTCGTGCAAGGTAGCCTTCAATACCCAGCACGATATATTTAAAGGCCACTTTCCCGGCCAGCCTGTGGTGCCCGGTGTGTGTATGATGGAAATGGTAAAAGAACTACTGGAACAACAAACGGATAAAAACCTGTGGATGCGTGATGCAGGTATTGTAAAGTTTCTGCAACTGATAACACCGGATGTGCAGCCCGTAGTAAATGTGAGCTGGAAGCAGGAGGGCAGGGGGCTAAATGTAAATGCTTCGTTTAAAAACGAAGCTGCCGATCTGTTTAAACTAACCGGCAGCTTCGAGGCAAAATAAGTTATGGATTAACCCTGGTTGTCGCGCCATTCGTACACCCAGCTCGATTGTATCATTTCGAGGTGTCCTTCGTTGCTTTCTTCGCGTTTTCCTTCAAAGTTGGGTATCTCTAAAACCCACTCCAGCAGGTCTGTAAAGCGTATCCTGTATATCCGGCTTTCGCCAAAATCATCGCCAAAGCGTTCATACAGTTTCTGAGCTATATCTTCGTAATCATTCCAATGTATGGGTGGTTCGTAATGTGCCATCTATCGTGGTAAGTTTATTATGTTTTGTGTAATTAGTCGCCGTGTATAACGGACTGGTCAGGTATCGTAACTTCTACCACGCCGCTATCATCATCATTCAATACGCATTGACATCCCAATCTTGATTCCAGCTTCGGGTTGCGGGCACGGTCTATAAAGTCTTCTTCTTTATCCGATAGGTCAGCTACCAGGTCTTCACCTTTTTCCAGATACAGGTGGCAGGTGCTGCAGGCACATACCATACCACAGTTATGGTGCAGTTCTATATTGTTATCCAGCGCTACTTCTAAAATACTTTGCCCGGGGGCAACATTCTCTATTGTAACAGGCTCCAGTCCTTTTTGTTCAAATTTAAATTTTACTGTATACATGTAAGTGTGTGGTCAGATTTCTGCGCAAAGTTAAATGATTTGTGCTGCTTAAAGCTAAAAGATGGTATTTGCATGTCTTTTAGGGCAATTACTTCTTTTGATACATAGCTTGTATCGAAGCGCTCAGTTGGCTGTACACCTGTTGCCATTCGGGGTGTTCCTGTAGTAAAGCAAGGTGTTTTTCTATGGTAGGGCTATCACCACGGCGGGCGGGGCCGGTTTGCAGGTATTCAGCATTATGGCTACTCAACCTGTCAACAGTTTGCCGGATGATGGGCTGAAGCAAGCTAAATGGCAGCCCTTTTTCGGCACAAAGATGTTGCACAATGGCAAAGATGTGATTAGTAAAATTGTTACTGAATACGGCATTCATATGCAGCCAACGCCTTTGTGTGCTATCGGCCTCATAAGCCATATCGGTAAGTGCGGGTAGCAGTGCAAGGATGGCTTGTCTTGCTGTTTCCGTAGATGCCTCCCAGGCAGTGGGTATTGTTTTTTCTACCGGAAGGTTGTCTTTTACGATAGAATAGATGGGCCAGATAACACCATAATGCGGTGCTGCTGCGGCAAGCACGCCTGCGTCTACCGCTCCTGCTGTATGTAAAAGAACTGTATGCGTAAAGCTTAAGTTCTTTACAATGTCATCAATGGCATGGTCTGATATGGCTATGATACACACATCTGCCATGTCGTTTATGCCGGCTGCTAATTCAAATGCCTTTGAAGCAGCATTATTGGCTAACTTCTGTGTAGCCTCCATATTACGGCCATAGATACCATTACAAATATGGCCGCCTGCTACCAGCCGTGTAGCTATAAACCATGCCGTATTTCCTGTGCCAATGATATTAAAGGTCATGATAGTTGTGCTTTGTTGGCAGCATAATAATCGGTCATCAGGTTAAATACTTTTTGCTTTAAGGCGCCAAGGTCATGCAGTGTAAGCCCTTTTGTTTCTATGGCCGGCAAAAAGTGGAAGTGTATGGTTTTAGGTCGTGCCCAAAGTTTTTTATTATGTGGTAATATGGTGCCGGTATTGAAGATAAGCCCGGGTATAATGGGCTTTTGCGCCCTGATAGCCGTTATAAAAGCACCATCATAAAAGCGCTGTAGCGGTTCTTTTGTTTTATTACGGGTACCTTCAGGATACAGGCAAAGATGCAAGCCTCTATCCAGCATTTCCTGCATTCTGGTAAAGCTTTCCCGCCGGCTGCTTTCACTGCTGCGGTCAACTAATACAGAGCCTGCTTTGTAAATAAGGCCAAAGATGGGACTCTTAGCCATTTCCACCTTAGCAAGTGTTTTATTAGGGCCGGGTATCCAGGGAGAAGACACCGGTATATCAACTAAAGAATTGTGGTTGATGACCACTACATAATTTTCCCCTGCTTTAAAATTTTCCTTGCCTTTACGCCTCACAGGGCATCCTACCATGGGCATGAATATACCCATCCACAACCTGAATACTTTATGCAGCAGTTTAGACCTGAGTGGTTCTTTCAGTAATGATAAGATCCATATAGGTATCACTACTATCAGCATGCTGATAACAAATAACAGCATCCCCAGAAAGAAATAAACATGTCCTGCTATGTTTTTTATAAACTTCATGTGTTTTTTAATCGAGGCTCCAGTCAATGGCTTTCATACCGTGTTGTTCCAGCCATGTATTAGCCTTGCTGAAATGATGGCTTCCAAAGAAACCGTTGTGTGCAGATAATGGTGATGGGTGCGCAGCCGTAAGTACCAGGTGCTTTGATGTGTCTATCAGTTCCTTTTTACCTTTTGCAAATCCGCCCCAAAGCATAAATACCACATGTTCCTTCCGTCCGGATATGATGCGTATCACATCATCGGTAAAATGGTGCCAGCCAATTTTGCTGTGAGACATTGGTTTATGCGCCTCTACGGTCAAGGCTGCATTGAGGAGTAGTACCCCTTGATTGGCCCATTTTTCAAGATTCCCGTGATTCGGTATTTGTATATCAAGGTCTTCTTTCTGCTCTTTAAATATATTTACCAGCGATGGCGGTGGTGCTACGCCTATAGGTACAGAAAAGCTAAGGCCATGGGCCTGTCCTGGGTTATGATATGGATCCTGTCCCAGAATCACCACCTTTACTTCATCAAACGGTGTGGTGTTAAATGCATTAAAAATGAACTTGCCCGGTGGATATATTGTTTTTCCTGCTGATTTTTCAGCTTTCAGAAAATGAACGATCTCCTTGAAATAAGGTTTTTCAAATTCCTCGGATAACTGTTTTTTCCAGCCGGCTTCTATTTTTACATCCATAGAAATGGTTTTAATAAAATAGATATTCTTCTATTTTCCACCTTTTTTAGAAGGTTGCGGTGTTGTTATCGGTTTAGACTTGCTGTTGTTGGCAGGTGTGGCTGTTGGCTCTTTTTTATCATCAGCTTCCATTATGGTGAAGCTGCCGCACATTTCCTGCATGCCTTTGTTTTGTGTCAGCACTATCAGGTATACATCCGTACGTTCAGGCACAAAAGAATACACAATAAAATTTTGCTGTGCAGGCGTTTTTAAGGTGCGGTCTTCAATTTTTTTATCCTGGCCATCAAAAAGCTCCATCGAAATGCGTTTGGCTTCCTTGCTGCCTACAAATATCAATTGATATAGCTTGCCTTTTTGCAATTGGGTAGCAATGGGCGAGGGTTGCTTCGATTCCATGGTTATCATCGCATCCTTGTAAATTTTTTGCCCTTGTGTTTTAAAGTCCTGCTTTATCTGTTCGGCCTGCAGGCGAATAACACGGTCGTTGCAGCCTAATGCAGGTTGCTGTGCCATTGCTACAGTAGAAAAAATATATAAAGCTGTAAGCAGGGAAAAGAAACGAACTTTTTGCATTGTAATACCCATTATTGTGTAGCGAAGTTAGCAGAAATGGACTGTTTATTAAGCCTATTCTATGGTTGTTTTTGAGAAGATGTTGATGACCAGCACGCCTATGGTTATCAGCACCATGCCGATGATAGCAGGCAGGTCGGGCATTTGCTTATACAGGAATATGCCTGCCATGGTTACCAGCACGATACCCACGCCCGACCATAAAGCATAAGTAATACCCACGGGCATCACCTTAACTGTAATGCTTAAAAAATAGAATGCCGAAGCATAACCCGCTACCACAAGCACACTAGGCCATAGCTTAGTAAACCCCTCGGCAGCTTTTAGAGAACTGGTAGCAATGACTTCAGAAACAATAGCTATAAAGAGGTATAGATACTTCATGCGCTGAAATTACGGTTAATAATGCAGAGGAAATTTAGAGTATTTCTGATATATGCTTACGTATGTTAACTGCCATTTTATCCATAGGTAAGTCGTTACTGTCTTTGCCAAATGGTTCTTCTATTTCTTCAGCAATGAGTTCGAGGCTCGATAACACATAGAAAACAATAGCGGATATCGGGACAATAAAGTAACCTAATGTAAATACATATCCGAATGGAAGTGTCATTACGTATATGAAAATGAACTTCTTTATGAAAGCGCTGTAGGAGTAGGGGATAGGTGTGTTTTTGATACGCTCACACGCACCACATATATCTGTAAAACTGGTGATTTCGGGATTGATGAACAATAGTTGCTCGCCTGAAATGATACCATTTTTATGCAATTGATATATCCTGTCCGTCATCATTGTAGCAACTTGGTTGGGCGCATGTTTCTCTGTGTTGAGATTGGCAAATTCTGGGTGTGCTGTTTCATCTAATGCGAAGCGGGTAGCTTCTGCCTGCAGATGGTCTTTCAATACCGATGCATAAAGGGGTATTGCATTTTTAAAGAACAAACGATTTTCAGTATCATTTTTACTAAGCAGGGAGTTGAGCTTAATGGCCAGGTTGCGACTGTTATTTACCAGCGCGCCCCATTGCTTACGGCCTTCCCACCATCTGTCATAAGCTGTATTGGTACGGAATACCAATAGTAACGATAGTGCAAAGCTCAGCAAGCTATGCATCTGCGAAATGTTTTTGGTATAGCTATTAGCGCTGAAGTTCAGGAAGTTTAATTCAAAATATGCTACCCCTGCAGAATAGAACGCTATGCAAAATATAAGAGGTAATAGTTTTCTGAGCGTATCAGATTTATGAAATTCAAACAGTATTTGAAACCATTGTTTGGGGTTGTATATACGCACAGATGTTTTTTTATAATTATCTTATTTCTACTTGCAGCAATTTCTGATCTTCTAAATAGCCCTCCAGTTTATCGTAAACATTTAAAGACCCAACACCTGCCGGGGTGCCGGTATATATCAGGTCGCCGATATTAAGAGTGAAGTAAATAGATACGTATGCTATAATCTTGTTTATGCTGAACAGCATATCGCTGCTATTGCCTTTTTGTACCAACTGGTCGTTTACCTTCAGGTGAAAGTTCAGGTTGTTCACATCCATATCCGGTCCTATGGGTATGAACTGACCTACAGCTGCTGACTGATCAAAGGCTTTTGCTATTTCCCATGGCAGGCCTTTTTCTTTTTGCCGCTGCTGCACATCGCGTGCCGTGAAGTCGAGACCAACGCTAATGGCATTGTAATACTTGGGTGCAAACTTTTCCTGTATATACTTTCCGTTTTTACTGATGCGTACTACCAGTTCGCATTCATATTGCAGGTCGTCGGTAAATTCAGGGTAATAAAGCGGTTTTTCGGGAAAGAGTAAAGCGCTTTTAGGCTTCATAAATATAACAGGCTCTGTAGGCACCTCATTATTCAATTCTTTGGCATGTTCGCTGTAATTTCGTCCGATACAGATGATCTTCATTATTCCATAATTATGAGCCGTGTAAAAATAAAGTTTCCTGCTGAAAAACCACTATTTGAAACCAAGGTAAGTGTTCGTATAAGCGATATTAATTATGGGAACCACCTGGGGAATGATTCGGTACTTTCCATAATACACGAGGCCCGCATGCAAATGTTGCGGGCTTGGGGCGGGGATGAATTGAATATAACTGGCAATAGCCTGATAATGGCCGACGTAATGATAGCTTATAAAGCAGAGGCCTTTTTCGGTGAAATACTGGATATTATGATATATGTGGATGAAATAACCGACCGGTCTTTCGACCTGCTGTATCGCATCAAAACCATGCGTGATAATGTAGCTATAGATGTGGCACATGCTAAAACTGGTATGATATGTTTTGATTATAACACGCGCAGGATAGCACTTGCAACCGACGAATTAAAAACCTTGCTGCAAAAGGTGGATTTTTAAAAACTTTTCCATTACCTTTGCATTCCATTTTTTGGCGAGGTAGCTCAGATGGTTAGAGCGCAGGATTCATAACCCTGAGGTCACGGGTTCAACTCCCGTCTTCGCTACAAGTCCCACAAGCGTTTCAGGCGAAAACCTGAAACGCTTTTTTCTTTCCCAACATTATTTAAGCCTTTCCAATGTGCCTTTTCGTTTGATTATATTCTTGTAATCCCACTGAATATCTTTAGACTTGGTTAACCACCTTTCCAGTGCTTCTATATCCACTTCAGAAACGGCATTATAGAAGATAGAAGCATCTTTGAATTTCTCACCACGTATTTTCAGGTCATCTTCATTAAAATCTGCACCGCTCCAAAACATCAGGCGGATGCCGGGCTTTTGTTTGCTGTAGCCTACAATCGGGTTGCCGTCTAAAAACCAGACAGGGTGCCGATGCCATATTTTATTTTCAGCATCTGGAAGCACAGCGCTGATATGCTTTGCCAAAGCATCACATACTTTCCGGTCTTCTGTCGGTTGTGATGCATTAAAAGCAATGATGTTTTCTGAAATGTTAAGGCGTTCTTTTTTCATGCAGATGTGTTTAATTCCATATACCATTCATGGATGTAAGTATTAATGGCTTGCCATCAGTCACTACGATGGTATGCTCATGCTGCGCCATGAAGCCACCCCGATTGCCAACTAAAGTCCAGTCATCGGCAAGCGTTACAGTCATGGTAGAATTAGTTGAGATGAACGTTTCAATAGCTACTACAGAATTTTTCTTAAAGCGTTGGCGATTGAATTTGTCGCGATAGTTGGCTATGTCAAATGGCTCTTCGTGCAGGCTGCGGCCAATGCCATGGCCTGTAATATTCTTTACTACTTTCAAGCCTTTCTTTTTTGCTTCTGTTTCTATAAGCCAGCCTATATCTGATATGCGTACACCGCCCCGTATGTTGTTAATTGCCTTTTGAAGTATAACACGCGAGGCTTCCACCAGTGGTCGATGCCCATTGACATCTTCACCCAATACGAAAGAGGAACCGTTATCCGACCAAAAGCCATTCAATTCAGCAGATACATCTATATTGATAAGGTCGCCCTCTGTAAGTACTCTTTTGGCGGAGGGGATGCCATGGCAAAACTCGTTGTTCACACTAATGCATGTATATCCGGGAAATCCATAAGCAAGATTAGGTGCCGACCTGGCACCAAAAGAACGTAATATGTCATTTCCAAAATCATCCAGCTCTTTCGTGGTGATACCCGGCCGGGCATAATCTATCATACGCCTAAGGGTAATTGCAACCGCCTCGCTGGCTTTCTTCATCCCTGTTAATTCCGCTTCATTACTTATCGACATATCCTGTTATTTCTGATGTACATGCAATTTAACGAATATGTTTCTTTCAATAAAAAAGCCCGGCATTTGCCGGGCTCCTTATTTTAGAAATGTGTCCTTGCTTAGTTTTTCAACAGTTCAGGTATCAGTTTACCATCCGTTTCAGGATATGGGATATTGGTAAGTTTAACAATCAAAGGCGTAATATCCAGCAAACGCATATTCTCAACTGTGGTTCCTTTTTTAAGGCCGGGGCCACAGGCTACAAAACCTGTTTTTATTTGCTGGTGATCGGGGAAAAAGCCATGTGTACCTCTTACCTTGTCATAAGGCTTTACTAGTTGGTTCGTGTCATTTCCAAAGGCAGTACCATTCAATCCCGTTAATGCCAGTTGCACATTAGGGTCGGCACCTACAGCAGTCAGTTTGTCTTTCTCTACTATGGCAAAATACTGCTTCACACTATCCGGTAAGCTGGTCAATAGCTTCCTTACTTTGTCAACTGTTGCTTTATCGTTAGGGTTCTTCAGCTCAAGAAAAGTACCACCACCTGAATTGTGAAACTGTGCCTTCCAGTCATCTTTTTTGATATCTTTTATTAAGCCATTTTGTTTCAGCAGGTAGTTGGGGTTGAAAGAACGATAGATGTCTTCAAAACCATGGTCGCCTGTTACTATCACCAATGTACTATCAACAATGCCAGCCCTTTTCAACGATTCGAAGATTGTTTTGATAGAACGGTCTGCGCCGGCTACCGATGCACGCACCATGTAGTGCTCGCGGCCTTCCTGGTGTTCGTAGTGGTCGGTACATGCCAGGTGCACAGCTGTGAAGTTTGGCTTGTAGGTCCTCAAAAGGTACCCTGTGATCCTTGCCATATTCTCATCCGCTATCAGTTCGTTGTTCTCAGCGCCTATATCATCTGCTTCCAGGTGGCCGGTAGCTTTGTCTTGCACCTCCTGCCACAGCGTAGTAGGGTAGGTAGCAGCAGCTGTATATGGCCTGGCATCTTTCGTATCCAGATGATTCCAGTACTCAGGTATGCGATAATCGATAGGTGCATTGTAGGTTACCGGCCAGCGAACACAAGCAGTCTTTTTGCCTGCTTTACGCATAGCAGACCACAGGTTCTCTGATTTTATCAGGTTATAATCCCAATACCATTTACCTGTCTGTCCTTGCGGCTCAAATGGCAGGTTGTAGTAAATGCCGTGTTTGGCAGGTGTCATGCCCGTTACCATAGTCGTATGGTCAGGATAAGTAACGGATGGGAAAACAGGATCTACACCACGTGCAGCTATACCATTTTTCATCATTTCCCTTACGGTAAACATACCATACGTACTGTCCAGATAAAATTCTGGACGGAAGCCATCTACTGTAATAAGTACTACATATTTAGCTTGTGCGTTTTGGGCATTTGCCGCTATGCAAGATGAAAGCAGGCATGCTGTTCCTATTATGCTGTTTATTATTCTCTTAGCCATTTGTTTGAAATTGATTTAAATGTTTTATGATTAGAAACCATACCTTAAACCAAGCTGTATCTGGTAAGGGTTACCACTTAGTGAAGATACACCGGCGTTGGTATTCACTGCATATTTGTATGTGTTGGTATTGGCATCGAAGCCCCTGATAGTGTACAGGCTGGTAGTACCTACGTTGTGATTGATACCTTTTGTTTTATCCAGCAGGTTGGCTACGTTGAATACGTCTACAGATACTTCAAAGTTGTGTTTCCTGTAAACTTTTATCTTCTTAGAAAGACGGATATCGAATACACCATAGAATGGATTTTCACCACCATTACGCTCCGCTATTTTACCGAAAGACTTGCGGATGTAATCTTTCATGCTGTTTTCCACGTTAGGGTTGTTCAATACGGCGTTGATGCCATCCTTCAGGTATTGTGGTGTGCTGGCATCGTTCGGGTCGTAAACATATGCCAGGTCGTTGGTTGCCACGAAATCGCCGTTCACGTTACCATTAACAGTAAGAGAGTAGCGGGTACCTGCAATACCTGAAAAACGTATACCTGCACTGATGCCCCAGAATGTAGGTGCCGTACCGTACACTACTACTTTATGACGGAACTGGTTGTCGGAATAAGACATTACATCCAGTTTGCGAGGATCATCTTTTATGTATTGAACCAGTGTAGCGGTATTGGCTACGTTACCATTGTAAGATGTGTTGTCTTTAGTCTCATTCCATGTATATGAAACAGCTATTTCACCATCTTTAAAGTAGCGGTAAGCACCATCTACTACAAAGGCCATCTGGTTTACTTTACCCGTGCTTGTCAGTTCCAGCACACGGCCTACTTCTGTAGTTTTACGTCCTTTGGTCCAGTCTGCATTACCATTGCTGGTATTGATGGTAGATGCGGGTACATATACACCGCGGTTAGCTTCCTCTTCGATAGTGAAGTAAGGGTTCTCCACCATATTCTTATCTACATAAGTATAGTTGTTGCGTGCAAATGACAGGTAACCGGCTACACTCATCCTGAAGTTTTTATTGAAGAAGTGCGAGTAAGACAAGTTGCTTTTATAAACAACAGGCACCTTCGCTTCTTTACCATTCATGTTGATAGTGGCCAGTTTAGGAATGTTAGGATTTGCCAGCAGTTCTTTACCAGGGGCAGTAGATGGGTCCTGGCGATAGCCTACGAAGTTGGGAGCTGGTACTGAACTGCCCGTAAGGTCAACACCTATGATATGAGAACCATCGAACAGCATATTGTTTATCATAGAATATGGGTTCAAAGCAGAGCCCATTACACCACCACCCAGGCGTATGATGTCTTTACCATTCTGGCTTACATCCCATGTAGCTTGCAAGCGAGGTTGTATTTGCAATGT
Organism: Azovibrio restrictus; assembly: GCA_029255605.1. Taxonomy (GTDB): domain Bacteria; phylum Bacteroidota; class Bacteroidia; order Chitinophagales; family Chitinophagaceae; genus Polluticoccus. Next base: position 9,975 of record JANLJF010000114.1, on the reverse strand, counting down.
TTTCAGTTTATTCGATGTGTTCAGTCCTAAAGTCCTGTCAACTGTTTCGTTATAGTTCGCACTGTTCAGGTAGGCAGTATAATCTACACGGATACCGGCTGTAACATCCAGGCCGGGTGCTAAGCTTGTTTGAGCTTGTGCATAGGCACTTGGTACCAGGATGTTGAACTTAATGTTCCAGTCATCAGAAGTGTAAATATCTCTTGCATAACGGTACGGAGTCATGTTGTTAAAATTATTCATGCCCGTAAAGTAGAAGCGGCCATTTATTTCACTACCGTAAATAGAGTTTTGATTGGTATAGGCAAGGCCAACACCAAATGTATAGTGGAATTTGCGGGTGTTATAATATACATTGTTTATCAACTGCACCACGTGGTTATTAAAATAATCGCCACCATAGCGCTGCCCACCAAGTTGTATTGCAGTTGTCAGGTTCGTACCATCATCGGCTACAGATGTGATGTTTTGAACAATGGCGCGTGGAATGTTTTCTGCAGGTAATTGGCTATTGGCTAATAATATGTTGTATTCCCAGTAGTGCTGCAATTTCAGTTCGTTGGTTATCTTCTCGTTTATAGAAGTGCGCAATGATGCCATAGCACTGTTGTTGATACTCTTACGATTGCTATACACTTCAAATAAGTTTATGGGTGTATTGTCATCATCCGATTGATTATCCATATCATAGATGAAGTTGTCGCGGATAGTCAATAATGATTTCTGGCTTAACTGCCAGTCGATACGGCCAAACAAAGCATGCGTATTTTTCTTTTTAGAAAACTGGCCTACTTGTTTTGCATCAGATACACCATATTTACTGCGGGCTATCGACAGGAAAGTGTCCAGTGTTTCCTGTGTTACATTTAAACGTTTTTCATCCGCAGCCGACTGTATGTTGGCGATGTTTAAAGGACGTGTATCCTCCTGGTGGTCCCATGCAAAGAAGAAGTGTGCCTTGTCTTTAATGATAGGGCCACTTAGGGAGAAACCATACTGGTAGGTAGAAAATGGCTGATTCCGTTTTTGACCGTTCAAGCCATAAGGACTCGACAACCAGTCTGTACGGCCATATACAAAGGCACTACCCGACAGGTTATTGGTACCCGATTTTGTAACCACACTCACCGTACCACCACCGGCGTTGCCATACGTAACATCGTATTGGTTGGTTACTACCTGGAACTCACGTACCGCCTCCATAGATATAGAGTATGCACCACTGGGCAAGCCACCGGCAATAGTACCCCTTGCTGCCATACCATCTATAGTATAGTTGGTAGCAGATGCCAGCTGGCCACCTAGGCTGGAACCGCGGCTTAAAGGAGACAGTTCTACCAGCGATGTGAAGTTACGGCCGTTAACGGGCAGCTTGGCAATATCGCGGGCGGTAATAGCCGTCAGAGAACCTATGTTCTCAATCTTATTGCGCGGCGAACCTACTGTAACAGTTACTTCATTTAGTTGATTGGATTGTGTAGCTAATTCAAAGCTCACTTTTAATACATCACCCTGGTTTAATGAATAGTCTGTTTGTTTTTGCGTAGTGAAGCCCATTGCTTCAACCGTTACAGAATAAGGAGCCCCGAGGGGTAGCTCTTTCAGGGTGAATGATCCTTCTTCTCCCGATACTGTTTTAACGGTAAAACCGGTAGATTCATTTTTTACAGTAATGATGGCTCCGGGTATTGTTTCACCCTTGGCGTCCACTACTTTACCCGATATGCTGGCAAGGATGCTTTGTGCTATCGCAGGGGCGATATACATCATCAGCACGGCACATACGGCGAGAGTTCGAATAAAAATCTTCATTCTTTTGCTGTTTGGTTGTTAAAGTTTTCTGAAAGCAGCAAAAGTCAAATGAGTATGTTACCAATAAGTTGTTGAGATGTTATGTTAGGCTTAAGGAAAGGTTAAGGGGGATAGATTAGGAGAACTTATTGAATACAAAGTGCATTAATAATAAAGCCACTGAAATGCAGTGGCTTTATTAATGTGAACCTTATTGGACGTTTATCGAACGAAACAATAGGTGATTTGAGAATTTTATGTAAATAATTATGATTATTTATGGCTATTGTTTAGTACGATACGACGCTATGAGCAATTCAACTATTTTTTGACGATATTCCCCTGCTTCCGGACTGAACGTATTGGCGAGCATAATAAAGCTGATCTTCTGATCATAAGCATGCCAGACGTAGGTGCGATAACCTCCAAAGTTGCCGCTATGCCAAAGTATTTTCCCCAGCTGGGAATCCTCTTCGACAAAGTAGCCGAAGCCGTAGTAATCAAAATTTGACGAATCATACACAGGCTGCATGATTGCGATCTCGCCGCTTCCAAGTATTGCTTTTGAACATGCTGTATTAAATACCTCGGGCTGTAGCAGCCAGTGGTTGCGTACAGACTGGTGCCAACGTAACAGGTCTTGGGTACTGGACTGCATTTTACCTTCGCCTTCAATGCCATCCAGATAATATACGTGCCGATGGGCAGGCAGGCTATCCGGTAATTGGTACTGTCGAGAATCTTCATCGTAAATATAGCCGAGAGCATAGTTGTCAGGCAATTTATTTTGACTGCGCCGGTCGCTGTATACAAAGCTGTGCTGCATCCCTAAGGGGAGCATGAGCTGCTCGCGCATAAAATTCGCGAAGGATACTCCCGATACCCGCTCGATAATAAGTGCGAGCAAAATATATCCGGCATCTGAATACTCCATACGGCTTCCGGGCGTAAAGATCAGCTCCGGTCTGTATCGTACCAGAAGTTTCAACACGTCTCTGTTATGTATGATCCGGCTGGTATCCCAATGATCGCGTACCAGTGGCTCGTACTCCGGTAAGCCCGAAGTGTGGGTCAGCAACTGATAGATTGTTATACCGGGATATGGGAATTCCGAAAGAAAACGGGTCACTGTATCAACTACATTCAACAACCCTTTTTGCTGCAATAACAGAATAGCCGCTGCTGTGAATTGTTTGGATACAGAAGCCAGCTCAAATATCGATGAATCATTAAGCATACGCTTCGTTGCACGATCCGCGTAGCCATAAGATTTTTGCAATAAGATCTCACCGTCTGTTTCAATAAGTATATTTCCGGAGAATTTATCCTGGCTGGCTAACCCTTTGAGTGTATTGTCTATGCCTTGGTACATGTTTTGTTTTTCTGCATCCCTAGCTACTGGCTGGCAGGCTACATGCAGCAGGAGTAAGCCGATGATCATTAGTAATGGATATCTCATATGACTCAATGGAAGATTGGTCACTGTCATTGTTTAATCGGCAATCCGGGTGGAACCGAAAGTGGTTCTTCCCATAATCTTGTGATATAATACTTTGTCAGTATTCAAAATATCAAAGATAATTATGGTTTAATGTCCCAAAAGGATATAACATTGAAACCCGCCACAATAGCTGGTTTTATTACATTCTGTGATTCTGTAGGGACTCGAACCCTAGACCCGCTGATTAAGAGTCAGCTGCTCTACCAACTGAGCTACAGAATCAATATGCCCGTGAGCGGCAACAAATATAAGTGTTCCACAGCTTATTAGATAGTCCAGTCTACTAATTGATTTACCCATTCTTCCCTGAATGGTGTTTGAACCTTAATATAGTTATCTGTATAGCCTTCCATCATGCCGTTCTTCTCTGCACTTTCAAACAGCACTTTACGGTTTTGGCCGCGGTGTTGCTCGCTAAAGTATTGCAGTTTTTGATAAGAAAGATTGCGTAATACCTTGTTGCGTTCCTGCCTGATGTGTATAGGAACAACCGGGTTGATATCTAAAGCCAGTGTATTGGCCCTTTCTGAATAAGTAAATACATGCAGGTAAGATATATCCAGTTCGTGCAGGAAGTTGAAAGTATCTTTAAAATCCTCGTCACTTTCTGATGGGAAACCGACAATTACATCAACACCTATACAGCAATGCGGCATCAACTGCTTGATGGTAGCAACCCTGTCTGCATACAGCTCCCGGCGATACCTGCGGCGCATCAGCCCCAATATTTTATTACTGCCACTTTGCAATGGTATGTGGAAGTGCGGCATGAACTTTTTAGAGCTTGCAACAAATTCTATGATCTCATTGCTAAGCAGGTTGGGCTCTATAGATGATATACGATAACGTTCAATGCCATCTACTTTATCAAGTTCCTGTACCAGGTCATAAAAAGTAGTGTCTATCTTTTTACCGCCTTCATTGCCCTTTCCAAAATCACCCAGGTTAATGCCGGTAAGTACTATTTCTTTGGTGCCTGAGGCAGCCAGTTCATTTACATTTTTCAATACCCCATCAATGCTGTCGCTACGGCTATGGCCGCGTGCCAGTGGTATGGTGCAAAAGCTGCAGCTATAATCGCAACCATCCTGTACTTTCAGGAAAGTGCGGGTACGGTCGTTGATAGAGTAGGAGCTGTTAAAACCATTCACATCTTCTATGTCGCATGAATGTATTTTTGCTGTAGTACTTTTAGTAAGGTCTTGCAGGTGCTTGGTGATATTGAACTTTTCAGCGGCACCCAGTACCAAATCTACACCTTCTATACCGGCAATTTCTGAGGGCTTCAACTGGGCATAACAGCCGGTGATAACAACCATAGATTCCGGTGCACGGCGCTGGATGCGGCGTACCAACTGCCGGCATTCTTTATCGGCATTCTCGGTTACGGAGCAGGTGTTGATGACATACACGTCTGCCACATCTTCAAATTCCTTTTTCACAAAACCATCAGCCTCCAGCATCCTGCTGAGTGTGGAGGTTTCAGAATAATTCAGCTTACAGCCCAGTGTATGAAATGCTACCGTCTTCGATTGCTGCATAAGGGCGCAAAGTTACTGAAAACGTGATAATTACTTTTTGATATTAGTCATCATAATTGTAAATTTGGATATATGATACATAATAGAAGGACATTAGCATTGTCATTTGTTGCTTTGATGTTGATTTTCAGTGCATGCAAGAAACTAAAGACACTTACGGAAATTAAGAAAACAGTAGATTATTCAGAGGAAACAGACCTGCCCGATATACCTCGTGTCGGACCCTTTCCACCCCAGGGCGTAACTATGTTTTTACCTAGTTTAGGTATTGCTACCAATTCAAAACAGTTTGCGGCTGAAAATGAAACTGCGGCCGACCTTATAACAAGTGTAAAGGCACGGAAGTTAGGACTTGACCTGTTGAAGCCTGAAAATGGAACATTTGATTATGTAGATACACTACGTTTATATGCATCGGCCCCTGGTGTTGCAGAAAGGTTGGTGGCCTATAAATATGCCATACCTAAAGGGCTGAAAACAATAGAAATGGAAGCTGTGGATACAGACCTGAAAGATATGTTTGTGCAGGATTCAATGTTCTTCAGGCTTCAAGGACATTTTTATGATTTTCCCGATTCCAACACAAGGGTGCGTATGAATGCTACCTTCACTGTTACGGCAAATCCGCTTAATTAATATCTTTTATACTGTATAATTAATAAGGCTTCCGAATATGGAAGCCTTATTAATTTGTGTATTATGAAATGCGTTTGTGCTTAGAAGCGGTAACCTACTTTGAAAGCAAATTGTCCTAAGGTATTAGTACCTACGTCAACTCCACCTACCTGTTGTATATACGTTACACCCAAGCCCAGCTCTAAACCAAGGTACAGGTGCGGAGTAGGTTGTATATTCAGCGAGTTGTTTATCATCATACCGAAAGCAAAGCGGTCTTCCAGGCGGTATGTAGGATAATAAGGGTACGGTGAAGGATAGATAAGCGGGTCAGGATAGTATGCATTATACTGTTTCCCGAATACGAATGCCAGGCTGGGGCCAACTGCATAACGCACCTTACCTTTACTACCTGTAGGATATATCTTTATCCCGGGCATTACATAATATGTCTGAAATGTTTCATTGTAAGGATAGCCATAGTTATTGTAATAACCACCGGGGAAAAATTCTCCGGAATTGTTATTGTTGTTGAAAGCTATGGTAGCAGGCAGGTAGAAGCTGATGATGCCTTTTTTATCCAGCACACGCTCGTAGCTCAGCCCGAGGCCTACGCCTTCGGTAACCTGCAGCGGTGCAATGGCAATGATGTTTCTGCCGTATTTAACCTTTGGGTGTTCTTTTGCCTCTCTTTCAGGCCTTGCCCTTTCACGGTCGCTCATGAAAACATCTTCAGAGCCGTTTTCGTATTCTATGCGCTCTATTTCGCTTTTATTAATAATGTAGGTAGGGCCTTCTGCATTGCTCGCCCTTTTATAAGATATTTCGCGGGTACCTACTTCTTTCACTTTCACATCCAGTACATCACCGTTTCTTTTGTAGAGTTTATCCTGTGCAAGGGCATTTCCGGCAGCTACCAAAGCTATGGAGCTTAATAGGAGTGTTTTAATGTGCATGAACTTAGTGGTTTTGGTTTATAACAGCACACATTGTGCCAATATTGTGTTTATAGTTAACTATTTATAAGAAAAAGTGCCATAAGAACTGTCTATAACTACTTCTTTTTCAGCTGCATCTTCCACATATCCTGAAATCTGCGCATATATGTTGAAGCTTTTAGATATCGCTACAATACTTTCTGCCGTTTCTTTATCCGTAAAGATTTCCAGCCTTTGGCCCATATTAAATACCTGGTACATTTCCTTCCAGTCGGTACCGGCAGCATCCTGTATCATGGTAAATAAAGGTGGGGCATCCAACAGATTGTTTTTTACTACGCGCAGGGGTTTGGGCAGGTAGTGCAGGCATTTACTTTGTCCGCCGCCACTGCAGTGAATGATGCCATGTATCTTATCAAAATGTTGCTCCAGCACCTTCAGTACTACGGGTGCGTAAGTGCGGGTAGGCGATAATATCATCTTTCCTACATTCAGCGGGGTTTCGGTAGCATCTGTTAATGCATACTTGCCATTATATACCACATCCGCAGGCAGGTTGGGGTCTACACTTTCGGGGTATTTAGCAGCATATTCTTTCTTCAGCATTTCGTGGCGGGCACTGGTGAGGCCATTGCTGCCCATGCCGCTGTTATACTCATCTTCGTAGGTAGCCTGCCCGTAGCTGGCCAGCGATACTATTACATCGCCATGCTGCATTTTCTCGGTTGTTACCAGCTTATCGCGGCGCATGCGGCATGCCATGGTGCCATCTACTATCACGGTACGCACTACATCGCCCACATCTGCCGTTTCACCACCCATCAGGCGCACATCTATACCATATTCAGCCAGCCTGTCGAAGTAAGATTGGGTACCGTTTATCAGCTCAGATATCACTTCGCCCGGTATCAGGTTTTTATTGCGGCCTATGGTAGATGAATAGGTAAACGGGCCCGTAGCACCTACGCATAGCAGGTCGTCGGTATTCATTACTATCGAATCGATGGCAATACCTTTCCATACGCTGAGGTCACCTGTTTCCTTCCAATACATATAGGCCAGTATCGATTTGGTGCCAGCACCATCGGCATGCATCAGGTTGCAATATTCCGGGTCATTGCCCCAGTAGTCGGGGTATATTTTGCAAAAGGCATTCGGATAAAGGCCCTTATCCAGTTTGGCTATTGCCTTATGTACATCTTCTTTTTGCGCTGATACGCCTCGGAGGTTATATCTGTTGTTATCTGACATGTGCGGAAACAAAGCGCAAAGATAACAGATTGCAGCATGTTGGGAAATTATCGCCTGTTATACATGTATTTAAATGTATTAATATGCGTAGCAATAAAGAAAAAGCCGGTCGTTGCAGACCGGCTTCCTGTTATCTTATTAAGGTGAGGTTACCTTTTTCTTCCATCAGGTCTTTATCATCACACAGATATTTTATGTGGTAGTAGTAGGTACCTGTTTCCTGGGGAACCCCTTTAAATGTGCCATCCCATCTATCCATGGGGTTGGTGGTACGGAATATGATTTGCCCCCAACGGTTGGCTATTTCAAAAGTATGCAGCTTGTGATATTCCAGGTTTACCGGCCTGTAAGTATCGTTATGGCCATCACCATTTGGGGTAAAGGCATTCGGGCAGAATATCTTACAGCATAAGCCGGCATCTACATATGCAGAATCAGTATAGCTGCAACCCCACCTGTTTGTAACAGTAGTAGATACCATCATAGGCGCTTCCGCTCTCAGTACCACTTCATGATAGCTGTTGTTTTCATAATACACGGCAGGTGTCCAGCTATAGCTATATTCTTCTCCCTGTGGCACGCGGAGCGTTATTCTATCGCCAAGACAAATACGGTCGTTATTGGCAAATTCTATCTTCGTTACAGGGTTTTCATGAATGTATATAGAGTCTGCATAAGGCTTTTGCAGGCAACCGTTTTTACCCACAACAGATAATGTTATCCTTTTTTTACCGGTGGTAGACCAGGTTAAATAATACTTCGGCACGTACACGGCATCATTGATGGTCTGTTCATCTGCCGTCCAGTAATACGTAGCATCGTCTGCCAGCCGCGGGGTCATTTCAATTTCTTCATCCAGGCAGGCATTCTGTTTCATATCAAATGCTGCCAGCGGGGTGGGTTTTACATATATCGTTACAGAATCGTAAGCCACGCATACACCGTTGGTCACCCGTACTATCACCTTCTTTTCGCCCGGCGATTGCCAGTTCAGAATGACCCGGCCCGTTGTATCTGCACGTTTCAGCAGCGCGGTATCCAGGCTCCAATGGTAGATGACACCAGGAGCATGTACCACATCGTTAAAAAATTCCACATCCTCGTACTGGCATACGGTATCTTTTGGCTTTTTGATTTTAGCCTGCACATTGGGGGCTATATCGATGTCTATGGTATCTGTTGCGGTACATTTGGTACTATCGGTAACTATTACTAAATACCTGCCTTTGGCATTCATGGTTGCTGTGGGGTTGGCGCAGTCGTCACAACTCAGGCCTGCAGAGGGGTACCATTTGTAGCTAAGCCCTTCTGCACTGGTAGATGCATTGGCCCTTAGTGTAAAGGCCTGCGTACCGTATTGGGTACAAATGACGCTATCATTAGGCCGTGCATCTACTTTTATATCTGCGGCTTTGCTTACTGTATATAGCGTATCGGGGCAACCAAAGCCGGGGTATGGTGTTACAATTACGGCAAATGTTGTACTGATAGAAGGTGTAGGTGTTTGTATAACACGGCCATTGCCATACAGCCTGGTAAAGTTAGCATCCCACCATTGATACGTATCGAACCCCGGAGGGCCGCTGAGAGATGTAAGCCCGCCACGGCATTCCATGCTGGATGTTTCAAACAAGGTACAGTTGATATCTACATAGGCATACCCGAAATGCCCTGTCAGTGCACAGTCGCCCGTAGCAAAGTCAAGTGTTACGGTTCTTCCGTTCATACTGCCGAGGTCTATGCTGGCCATTGTCCATGGCTTATAGTAAACGGTGGACGATGCAGCAGACTGCTTAAAGCCGGGCAGACTGGATGACGCAACAAAAGAGAATTGGGCACAGGGAACGGGCGCGCCGGTTATAGAATCGTATGCTTTTACTTCAAACCTTGGTTGCTCCGATGCGTCGTGGTTGGGGTCTTCCAGCACTACAGCATACCTGAAGATGATGGAATAGCTTTTACTGCCACCCGGTACTCGCAAATGGTAGCGCATAGATTCTGCTTCTGCACCTACGTTGGCATTGCCCAGCTTGAATGAGAAATTGCCGCCTTCGGGGCATAATGTTGGAAAGAGGCCATAAGCGTCTACCGGGCTGGCTGCCGATGTAATGGTATGCCTGCCGGTTATAGGCCCCGATGGGGTGACGGCAATAGGGCAGCACGTACCCCCGCCATATCGCCAATTGGCAGTAGTCCCCAGTTCAAAATCGAAATTGGGCGGACATGCCAGTTGTGCATTGACTGCTTGCGACAGTATTAACAATAGCAAAAACAGGAGATATGGGTCCTGAGCCTCTTCCCAAAGCGGCAGCCACTCACCACCGACCCCCACTTCACT
>JANLJF010000113.1 GCA_029255605.1 Azovibrio restrictus | reverse complement strand
TTTTTGCATTGCTAATGGCAGTTGACAATCAGTAGCTATTATAATAACAATATTCCTATTTGTTGTGTTTTGTTGCTACTTGTTTACCCGCGGAATAAAGAACTTGCCAGACGAACTAACAAGACAAATTTACAATAAAATACATTAATTATAAAGCTTATTTCGGTGCAGCGGATGAATGTTATATTTTTACTGCTTATGATACCGTTGCATACTGTTAAGAGAACCATTCTATTATTTATGGCATGCGTTGCGTGCCTGCAGGTTACAGTTCATGCCCAAAACGAAAAGCGCTGGCTGAAAAGGCAAATAACTACCCTCTCGGGCGGCAGCATGCATGGCAGGGGCTATGTATTTAAAGGTGGTGAGAAAGCAGCCGCCTACATCAGGCGACAACTAATGGAATTCGGTGTGCAGCCGTTTAATAAGGACACTACCTACTACCAGCCGTATTTCATGTCTATCAACACCTTTCCTAATGATGTGCTGCTGAAGATAAATAAAGAAGTGTTGGTGCCGGGCGCAGATTTCCTGGCACATGCTGCCAGCAGCAGTTATATAACAGATGGCAGCATCAGGCTGAAACGTATAGACCTGAAAAACGTAAAAGATTCGGCAGCATGGGCGAAAGTGAAACAGACATTTACACCGGATAAAGGCTATTACCTGACCAATGCCGATACCGTTACGAAATACCTGAAGTTTTCCATCCGCTCTTTTGCCAAAGAGTTTCCCAAGGGATTATTCATAGTGCCCAAACATGGCAAAATGATATGGACCGCCTGTACGGAAGCGGTGCCCGGTACCATCATTACCCTGGAAGATACCGTAGCACCGAAAAGGCCGCGGAAGGCCGTCGTGCGGATAGAAGCCAAATTCAACCCCTCTTTTAAAAACCAGAATGTGCTGGGCTATGTGCCGGGTACTACCTACCCCGATAGCTTCATAGTCTTCAGCGCGCACTACGACCACCTGGGGCAGATGGGGAGCCGTACCGTTTTCCCCGGTGCACATGATAATGCCAGCGGCACGGCCATGGCCTTATACCTGGCCAGCTACTTTGCAGAGCATCCGCAACCCTATTCTGTAGCTTTCATGTTCTTTAGCGGTGAAGAGGCGGGGCTTCTGGGCTCCAAGCATTATGTGAAGAACCCGGTGTTTCCGCTGGGCAACATCCGCTTTTTAGTGAACCTGGATATGACGGGCGATGCGAGTAATGGTATCACCATGGTAAATGGGGAAGCTAACCCCATAGAGCATGCACTGATGGATAAAATAAACGGGCAAAAGGGCTATGTACCTAAAATAAACAAGCGCGAGCAGACACAAAACAGTGACCACTGGCCGTTTTGCGAGCAGGGTGTGAAAGGTGTATTCATTTATGCCAATGGAGACGGCAGCAACCCGTATTACCACGATGTATTTGACAAGGCCAATGCCTTATCGCTAAAGAATGTGGACGGGCTGGCAAAACTGCTGATAGACTTTACAACAGAGCTGGCGAAGGGGAAATAATTTACCCCTTTTTATACCACCACTGTTTACGATATATAATTATACATTTATACCACACAAAAAATCCATTTGTAATGAAACAATACCTGGCAGCGGTAGGGCTATCAGCCTGCCTGTTATTTTCCTGCAAAGATGGCGGCAACAACCAAGGCAGTGCCGTGCAGCAGGAAGCGCAAAAATTCATTGACGGCTATACAGAGCAATATGTAAAGCTATATACCAACAGCAGTGAGGCACAATGGAAATCGAACACAGAAATAGTAGAAGGCGACTCTACCAATACCCTGAATGCACAAAAGGCCGATGAAGCCATGGCCGCCTTTACAGGTAGTAAAGAAAATATAGAGCAGGCGCGTAAGTACATGGACCAGAAAGACCAGCTGACCGAAATACAGGTAAAGCAACTGGAACTGATACTGTATGCGGCGGCTAACAACCCGCAAACCGTTGCCGACCTGGTGAAGCAACGCATACAGGCGGAAAATGCACAGACACGTCAACTATATGGTTATCAATACACGCTGGATGGTAAAAAAGTAAGCACCAACCAGTTGGATGATATACTGAAGAAAGAGACCAATGTGAACAAGCGCCTGATGGCCTGGGAAGCCAGTAAAGAAATAGGTAAAAGCCTGAAAGGTGGGCTGGTGAACCTGCGCAATTATCGCAACCAAACGGTGCAGGCGCTGGGCTACCACGACTACTTTACCTACCAGGTGAGCGACTATGGCATGAAAGCCGATGAGATGATGCAGACGATGGATAAGCTAATGAACGAGCTATACCCGCTGTATCGCGAATTGCACACATGGATGCGCTATGAACTGGCGGCACGCTACGCGGTAAGTGCAGTGCCTGATTACCTGCCGGCACACTGGCTACCTAACCGCTGGGGGCAGGACTGGAGCTCGGTAGTAGAAGTAAAAGGCATCAACCTGGATAGCGTACTGGCTACCAAAAATGCAGAATGGATAACGAAAGAAGGCGAGAAACTATATACCAGTATTGGCTTCCCGGCGCTGCCGCAAACCTTTTGGGAAAAATCGAGCCTGTACCCTTACCGGGCAGATAGCAATGTGAAGAAGAACAACCACGCATCGGCATGGCATATGGACCTGAACAAGGATGTACGCAGCCTGATGAGTGTAGAACCCAACAGTGAATGGTGGGAAACGGCCAACCATGAGCTGGGACATATTTACTACTACATCACCTATACCAATAAAGATGTACCGCCACTGCTGCGTGGTGGAGCCAACCGCGCTTACCATGAGGCTATTGGCAGCATGATGGGTATGGCAGCCATGCAAAAACCCTACCTGGTAGGCCGTGGCCTGATAGATGGCAACGTGAAAACAGACAGCATACAATCGCTGCTGAAAGAAGCACTGAATTCGGTAGTGTTTATCTTCTTCTCATCGGGCACGATGAGCAATTTTGAAAAAGCGATGTATGTAGATAGTCTCTCTCCCGACCAGTTTAATGCTAAGTGGTGGGAACTGGCTAAGAAATATCAAGGTATTGTCCCGCCCTCTGCACGTGGCGAGGAGTACTGCGATGCGGCTACCAAAACGCATATCAATGATGACCCGGCGCAGTATTATGACTATGCACTGTCTTATGTGATACTGTACCAGCTGCACAACCATATAGCTAAGAACATACTGAAGCAAGACCCGCGTGCTACCAACTATTATGGCCAAACGGGTATAGGTGATTTCCTGAAAAAGATAACCTACCCCGGTGCATCGAAAGACTGGCGGGTGGTGCTGAAAGAAAGCACGGGCGATGAGCTGAATGCCAAAGCCATGCTGGAATACTTTCAGCCACTGGTAAGCTGGCTGCAGGAGCAGAATAAGGGCAGGAAGTACACGCTACCGCAAACCTTGTGACAGGGTTGATTATTCAAAATTGTTTAAATTGGGTCCAGTGTTACTGGACCCAATTTATTTTTATACTATGAAACACCTCTTTGCCTTATTGATGTTTTTTTTTAGCAGCATTAGCTATGTAACAGCTGCCCCTGTGGATTCATCTAAACGATACAGCAATTCAATAAAATTCTCTAACGGGCTATTCTGGATAAGTGATGGGCACGATATGGTGTCGAATACTCAGATACAGGGCCGCTATGAACGTAAGGTTTATAAAAACTGGTATATAAGCGTGGGGTATGCCCAATGGTATTCCTTTAACAGGAAAAATGCTTTTCGTAAGGATATAAGAATAAGGACTTCTGTTTATTTAGACTGGGAAATAGGTTCATTATATTCCCGCATAAACTATAAAATGATTGATGCGGGTGTATTTTATAAATTTCAACCGGCCAAAACAAATGCTGTAAATGCAGGCATCAATATTATGTATGCATGGGGACAAAATGCTTATATAGACCATTGGCTAGTAAATCCTGAACCACCATATGACGCCCTTCTATTTCATACAACAAAGAAGGTAAATTATATAGGCATTGTTCCTAATCTTAGTTACGACTATTTTTTAATAAAAAGTAGATTAGTTGTAGGCCTAGGTGCACGTGGGCGCTATTATCTGCAAGAATCAATCCTGCAAATGGATTGCGATATCCATGCCGGATTCAATTTTTAGTTCTGATAATTTATAGAATTATAATGCAGGACAGACAAATGCAATGAACATTCTATCTTTGCAGCCCAAATCTTTTAAAAAACAATAACAATGCGCGTAGCTGTAGTAGGTGCAACAGGCCTGGTAGGTAGTACCATGTTGCAAATCCTTGAGGAAAGGAACTTCCCTTTAACTGAACTGATACCGGTGGCTTCTGAGAAGTCGGTAGGTATGAAGGTGCAGTATAAGGGTAAGGAATACAGCGTGGTGAATGCCGAGACAGCTATCAGCATGAAGCCACAACTGGCCATATTCTCTGCCGGTGGCAGCATATCGCTGGAGCTGGCGCCAAAGTTTGCCGCGGTGGGCTGCTATGTGGTAGATAATTCATCGGCATGGCGTATGGACCCTACCAAGAAGCTGGTAGTGCCCGAAGTGAACGGCAATGTACTGACCAAAGAAGACCTGATAATAGCCAACCCCAACTGCAGTACCATACAAATGGTAATGGTGTTGAAGCCCCTGCACGACAAATACCGTATCAAGCGCGTTGTGGTAAGCACTTACCAAAGCGTGAGCGGTACGGGCCAGAAAGCGGTAAGAGAAATGGAAGACCAGCGTGCGGGCGGCGATGGCTTTGGTGTGTACCCGCACCGGATAGACATGAATGTGCTGCCGCATATAGATGTGTTTCAGGACAACGGCTATACCAAAGAGGAAATGAAAATGGTGCAGGAAACCTGCAAGATATTGGGCGACGACAGCGTGAAGGTAACCGCTACTACCGTGCGCGTACCTGTAACAGGCGGCCACAGCGAAAGCGTAAACATAGAGTTTGAGAACGACTTTGAAGAGAACGATGTACGCGAGATACTGAGCAATATGCCCGGCGTAGTGGTAATAGACAATCCTAAAGCCAATGCTTACCCAATGCCGCTGGATGCAGCCGGTAAGGACGAGGTATTTGTAGGCCGCATCCGCCGTGACTATACACAGCCTAATACATTGAACTGCTGGATAGTAGCCGATAACCTGCGCAAGGGTGCTGCAACTAATGCAGTACAAATAGCAAAATACCTTCATAATCAAGGTTGGCTGTAAACGGCACCTTTTTTAGTCATGGAAATGTAAATAGTTGGATTTCAATAATCTGATAGGGAGTGCAGGCGTACCTTTGCTATGTTAAAATACTCTTATAGATGAAATTGAAATCTTTACTACTGTTTCCGGCTGTTGCATTAAGCTTACAGGCAAATGCCCAAACCTGGGTAGCCGACTCTGTACAAATGGGCCCCGGTTATGGCAATGACGTTTATTACAGCCTGAAAAATGATTCGGTTGGTGCTGCTGTAAATACAAACTGGCATTTAGGTTTTGAGATGATACCGGCTTATGGTAGCGTAGCTATCATTGCGAATCATGTGCAGGGTGCAGTAAAAGTATATTCGCTGCACAAAACTGCCAGCAGTTTCAATACATTGACTTTCCCTGCTGATACCTTGACAAGAACCCCGCTGACCAATACCGACACCAGCTGGGATTGGGGTGCTTTAAATATGAATACATCGGGTGTTGTATTTGATTATGGTTGGGGTAAATATAACCCTACAACACATTATGTAGAAGGCGATTCATTGTATATGCTGAGTGTAGGTAACGGACCAGCAACCAAGTACTATAAAATGCTGGTAAACCTTTATCATAGTACCCCGACAACTGATATCTATTATGCATTCCGTATAGCAGAGCTGGATGGTAGTAATGAATACCTGGATACGGTAAGAAGAGCGGGCTATGAGAATAAGAATTTTGCCTACTTCAATATCACCACCAATAGCATTTTTAACCGCGAACCAGACAGTAAAACATGGGATATACTGTTTACAAGGTATATGGAGTACGTAACCCCTCCGGGAGGTGGTGCAAAAGTACCGTATCCTGTTTCAGGTGTATTATCTAACATCGGGGTAACGGTAGCAGAAGCGCGCAAGATGAATCCGGATACGGTGACATACGGATGGCGTACTTATAATAGAAGCATAAACGAAATAGGTTCTGACTGGAAAGTGTTTAACAATACTACCTTTCAATATGAATATGATACAGTGAGCTATTTTGTGAAAGCAACTGATGCTGCAATTTATCAGATCAAGTTTACCTCTTTTTCAAGCAGTACAGGTAAGTTCGTGTTTGCAAAACGTATGGTTGCTTTCCCTGCAAGCGTAGGCCAGGTATCGAACTATATAGCACGCCACAGCATAGTGCCGAACCCCGCGAGCAATGAAGCGAGCCTGTTGCTGGAATCGAATGAAGCAGTAGCTACTGCAAGGTTTATGGTAACAGACATCACCGGTAAAGTGATAGTAAATACCACGACAGCCCTGAACAAAGGCCTGAATGCACTGCAGGTGAATACAAGCAACTATACAGCAGGTACTTACTTTGTAACCATCAGCAATGGCGCATGGACGGTAACTGAGAAGCTGGTAGTGCAGCATTAATCAATAAAATGAAAAGCGGAGTTTGATTTATATGGAAAAAGTTCAGCTGCCCGCAATTAGGGTAGCTGAACTTTTTTAACAAAGACCTTGAGTATGTATCGCAGTATTTTACAAGTTGCCATTTTAGTATTGTTTAGTGTATGTGCACAGGCACAAACGCTGCGCTTTACGGTGCTTGAAAAGGAAAGCAGGCAACCCGTAGAGTTGGCGTATGTGAATGTATATGAATTGCCGAATAATGCTATTCAAAATACTGTACAAACAGATGTAAACGGTATTGCCGAAGTGAGGCTTGAAAAGTATCCGTGCAGGGTGGAAATAGCACTTCAGGGATATGAAAAATATTCTAAAGAATTTCTTGCACCGCCTGTAAATGCAACACCTACCATTACACTGACGAAAAAATTCAGTTCGTTGGATGAAGTAGTAGTAACGGGCGTGAGTCAGCCTGTAAAATTAAAAAATGCATTGTCGTCATATAGGGTGATACCGCGCTCGCTAATACAGGCCAGGGGTGCTGTAGCGCTGGACGAAGCATTGAAAAACCAACTGAATATAAGTGTAGGGCAAGACCAGATTTTGGGAGGTAATATACAAATGCAAGGTATGGATGGCAACAAGGTTAAGATACTGATAGACGGTATGCCGGTAATAGGTAGGGAAGGCGGTAATATCAATCTTAACCAGATAAACATGAATAATGTAGATAGGGTAGAAATTATTCAAGGGCCGATGAGCGTGGTATATGGTACAGATGCTGTGGGTGGTGTTATTAATGTTATAACGAGGAAAGAGCACAAAAAAATGGGTGCCCGCATCAATACTTATTATGAATCTATCGGCAAATATAACCTTGACGGAACGCTTACTTACCGTTTAGGAAACCGCAATCAGTTTACTTTAGGAGGTGGAAGAAATTATTTTGATGGTGCTGTACATACAGATATACCCATATATTCAGGTAAATATACTTACCAGACGGATCGAAGCTTCTATTTCAAGCCTGTAGAGCAATACATTGGTAATGTAGCGTATACATACACTGCGCCATCACAATTTAAACTAGATTTTGCATCAGATTTATTGAAAGAGAAAATTACCAATAAAGGCAGTCTTAAGCAATGGAGCCCCTTTGGCGCCAGTGCGATAGATGAATTTTACTACACATCGCGCGCTATTAACAGAGTGGGGTTACAGGGTAAAATTGGTAAAACAGGCAACTGGCAAAGCCAAAGCAGTTATGCTCTTTATCATCGCATTCGAACAAAAGTTGTTACAGATATGGTAACAATGGAAATGACACCTACGAAAAGTAAAGGTGACCAGGATACGACCCTTTTTCAAACAGTAACAACAAGGGGCAGTTATAATAACCATTGGAATAAGCTAAAATATACTGTAGGATATGATATAAATCTGGACTTTGGGAAAAGCCTGAAAGTAGATAGTGGTTTTGCTAAGCATATGCAGGATTACGCAGTATACGGCAGCGCATCTTATACGTTTTTTAAAGATAAACTTACAGTACAGGGAGGATTGCGTGCCGCGAAAAATACAGTGTATGATGTGCCTTTGATACCAAGCCTAAACCTGCTATTTGCACCGCTGAACAAATTGCAGCTGCGTGCATCTTATTCAGAAGGTTTCAGGGCTCCGTCTATCAAAGAGTTATACCTGCAATTCTACGATGTTAACCATGATATTACCGGTAATAAAGATCTGGCTCCGGAAAAAGGAAGGCATATGCAGTTGTCCGCGTCATATCAGGCATATGAGAACCAGTCTGACTATTTGCAATTTATTGTAACAGGTTTTTACAATGATGTTATTAATGGTATTGTTTTAGTTCCCTTAGTGCCTAACGACCCATTAAGCAACAAATACAAATATGACAACCTTTCCCGCCAGTCGAATGTGATAGGTAATGTGCAAATGGATGGTCAATGGAATAATTTCCATTTGCAATTAGGATATTCGTATCGTCATACTTTTGAACAGAAAGGACAGTATAACGCATTTAATGCTTCTGAAGGAAATGCTATGCTGCAATATAGCTGGAGCAAGACAGGTGTAAATTTTAATTTCTTCTATAGATTTAGCGGGCCTCAAATAGCATTAATAACAGACGTAGATGGTAGTCCGCTCTACAATGGAGACCAAAAAGCATATGGAATAGCAGATGCTTCCATTCAAAAAAAGCTATTAAAAAGTAAATTGCAGATAACAGCAGGCATGAAGAATATATTCAATCTGCAAAGAACTACTGTGTCTGGTATGGTAGTTGCAAATGGAGCCGGATCTGTACATGGAGGTAGTAGTGGCGGTACCGTGCTTATGCCGCGCAGTTTCTACACCTCTTTAAATCTGAACATAGATTAATACTAACTGCTTTTAAAAGTGAAATACCCGACCTTTGCGGGGTATGAAGAACCTTGCCTCGCTGAATAAGTATTTCGTCAAGTATAAATGGCGGTTGCTTTTAGGCTTATTGTTCGTTTCTATATCCAACCTTTTTGCTGTAGTATCGCCCGTGGTGGTGCGTAATGTGCTGGATAGCGTGCAGCAGAATATATCTATATACCACCTGGTAAGTGATACAAAACTGGCGGGCGACCTGCGCTCGCAGATATTTGACCTGGTGCTGTGGAACGGCCTGCTATTGCTGGGGCTGGCGTTGGCACGTGGCGTATTCATGTTTTTTATGCGGCAAACCATCATTGTGATGTCGCGCCTGATAGAGTACGACCAGAAGAACGAAATATATAATCACTATCAGCAACTGCATACCCAGTTTTATAAAACACATTTTACCGGCGACCTGATGAACCGCATAGCCGAAGACGTATCGCGCGTGCGGATGTACACCGGGCCATCAATGATGTATGCTACCAACCTTATTGTACTAACGGCAATGTGTGTATGGGGTATGATACGTGTGAACCCTATGCTGACGCTTTATGTGGTAGCACCGCTGCCATTGCTGGCTATTGCCATTTACCTCGTCAATAGTATCATCTTCAGGAAAAGTGAAAAGATACAGGCACAACTGAGTGCCTTGACCACTACTGCCCAGGAATCTTATTCAGGTATACGTGTTATCAAATCGTTTGTGCAGGAACGGAATATGCTGCGCTTCTTCAATAATACATCTGAAGACTATCGCAAAAGTGCGGTGAACCTGTCGCTGACAGAGGCATTTTATTTTCCGGCGATGAACTTATTTATAGGCCTGAGTATGCTGAGCACGGTGTTGATAGGCGGCTACCTGGCTATAAAAGGTGAAATAACAGCAGGCAATATTGCAGAGTTCGTTATTTATATCAACCTGCTGATGTTCCCTATATCCAGCATTGGTTGGGTAGCATCTATGATGCAGCGCGCAGGGGCTTCACAAAAGCGCATAGACGAATTCCTGCATACAGAAACGGCTATACACAATAAACCGGATGCCGTATCGAAAGCCATAAAGGGTGAGATACGATTTAATAATGTAAGCTTTACGTATCCGCATACAGGTATAGAAGCCCTGAAAAACTTTAACCTGCATATAAAGGCAGGTGAGCGAATAGCCATAATAGGTAAAACAGGATCGGGCAAATCGACCCTGGCACACATGCTGCTGCGTATGTATGATGTGACCACCGGTAGCGTGCAGATAGATGGGCTGGATGTGAGCGATTATAACCTGCACAACCTGCGTTCGCAAATAGCGTATGCACCACAGGAGTCGTACCTATTTTCAGACACAGTGTATAACAATATAAAATTTGGCAGGAGTGAGGCGAAGGAAGCAGAAGTGAAAGAAGCAGCAAAACTTGCAGACCTGCAGAAAGATATTGATATGCTGGCACAAGGCTATGAAACCGTAGTAGGTGAACGGGGCGTTATGCTTTCGGGCGGGCAAAAACAGCGTATGGTGCTGGCCAGGGCCTTGCTGAAGAATAGCCCGATACTGTTGCTGGATGAATCTCTATCGGCAGTAGATACACAAACAGAAAAAACCATATTGGGCAATCTGAACAGTGCGTTAAAAGAAACCACCACAATTGTTATTACCCATCGCATATTTACCAGTTGGAACTTTGATAAGATACTGGTATTAGATAACGGGCAGATAGCAGAGCAGGGAACACATGAAGAACTGATGGCTGCTAATGGAAGATATGCTGCACTATACCGCCACCAGGTGACAGATAGTGAAAAATAAAAAGAGGCCGATCGGCCTCTTTTTATTTTATGCTTGAATATCGGTATTTAACGTTTCCCACAAAAGATCTTTTAATTCTTGTATGCCCTGGTTGGCAACAGCGGAAATATAAACGTGCGGTATTTCTTTGGGCAGTGTTTCTGATATGGCTGCTTTCAGTTCATCATCCAGCATATCACTTTTGCTGATGGCAATGATCATTTGTTTATGCAGCAATTCCGGGTTGTATTGTTCCAGCTCATCGTACAATACTTCAAATTCGCGCGCATGATCATTACTATCGGCGGGTATCAGGAACAGTAATACAGAGTTGCGCTCTATATGCCTGAGGAAGCGATGACCAAGGCCTTTGCCTTCCGCAGCGCCTTCTATGATGCCCGGAAGGTCGGCCATGCTGAAAGAACGATTATCGCGGTATTGCACCATCCCTAACTGCGGAACCAACGTCGTAAAGGCGTAGTTGGCTATCTTAGGTTTGGCAGCGCTTACTACAGACAGCAGCGTAGACTTACCTACATTGGGGAAACCTACTAGCCCAACGTCGGCCAGTATCTTCAACTCCAGGTATTTCCAACCTTCCGAACCCATTTCGCCCGGCTGTGCATATTCAGGTGCCTGATTGGTAGCGGTTGCAAAGTTGCTATTGCCCAATCCGCCACGGCCACCACGCATCCATATCACTTCTTGCCCATCTTCCAGTATCTCTACTTCTGTTTCACCGGTTTCTTCATCTTTGGCTATGGTGCCCAGCGGCACTTCTATAATAATATCCTGCCCGTTCTTGCCGGTGCAGTTGTCTTTACTACCTTTCTCTCCATCTTCTGCCAGTACGTTTTTATAGTAACGCAAGTGCAGCAATGTCCACAACTGGGCATTGCCTCTCAGTATAATGTGGCCACCGCGGCCGCCGTCACCACCATCGGGGCCGGCCTGGGGATTGAATTTAGTACGGGCGAAATGACTACTACCTGCCCCTCCTTTACCGGAGCGGGCGAAAATGCGTATGTAGTCAACAAAGTTTCCTTTCTCCACTATGCGGGTAACAAATATTTATCTATCTCTTTAGAGAGTAGTTTGAAAGTTTCTTCTATGGTGCCATCACCTTTCAGGCGTTCCAGCTTACCAAATGCATGGTAATGGCCTGCCACAGGTTCGGTCTTGGCATGATATTCTTTGATGCGCTTAACGATCACCTCTTCGTTGTCATCGCTGCGGCCAGATGTTTCGCCACGGCCTATCAGGCGTTTTTTCAATTCCTCTTCAGGAACTTCCAGTGCCAGTACCAGGTCTATTTGCGTATTCTTAAACTCAAGCAGTTTATCGAGTGCCTCGGCCTGTGCTTTAGTGCGCGGAAAACCATCGAAGATAAAACCACGTGCATCCGGTGTTTCGTCTATCTTAGAACTGATCATGCCGATAACCACTTCATCAGGTACCAGCAAGCCTTGGTCCATATATTTTTTGGCTTCTACACCCAATGGTGTTTGCCTGCTTACTTCATCGCGCAGCAGGTCGCCGGTAGATATATGTTGTAATTGATACGTTGTAGTAATGTTGGCAGATTGTGTGCCCTTACCACTACCCGGAGGGCCGAACAATATAAGATTGAACATAATTTGTAATAATGTTATAACGTCACAAAAATAAGTATCCCTTTCAATAAGCGGTGGAAAACTATACTATAATAGCAAAATAAGCTGTGTATACAGGTTATATTTCTCTTAAAACCACTGTTACGATACAAAATCAGCGTGCCAGCAGCAGCTTTTTGATGTCGTTGCCCACTTCTTTATACTGCCCTGCTTCCATTCCATCTATGGTTTGCATACCTATGCTATAGCGTACCAACCTTAAAGTAGGGAAGCCAACGGCTGCCGTCATTTTTCTTACTTGCCTGTTCTTGCCTTCTGTAAGTGTTAGCGATAACCATGAGGTAGGGATGTTTTTACGATAACGTATGGGTGGGTTCCTTTCAGGTAAAACGGGTTCATCTATCTTTTCAGCAATGGCAGGTTTGGTGTTATACAGTTTGCCATTTACATTGATGGTAACACCATTACTAAGTTGCGCAATCGCTTCGTTTGTTATATCACCATCTACCTGCACATAGTATGTGCGCTTGTGTGCAAACTTAGGTTCCAGTAATTGATGCGTTAATGCTTTATCGTTGGTAAGCAATAGTAAACCTTCGCTATCATAATCGAGCCTGCCAACAGGATAAATATCTTTTGATAAAGACGATAAATAGTGGGCAAGTGTTTTTTTATCACCTTCGGCAGAGAACTGTGATAACACTTCATAAGGCTTATAAAAGATGTAGTAACGTAGCATTGCTTTTATATGAAGCTCTGAAAGCTGCTGTGGCAAAGACTTTCAAAGGCATAAAAGAAAAAGCCCGGCAGGTGTTGTGGACCTCCGGGCTCTATAAGGATGGGTTAGTAAGTACAATCCTTACACAATATTAAAAAGAATTTTTACGACTAAAAAAAATTATTGCAATTTTTTTTGAAGTTTTTTACGCGCTGTTGAAAAGATGTTGACAACCTAAAGATGAGCAGAGCAAACATAGCATGTTATAAATGCATACCCATGGTATGATATGCTACCAATCTTTCTCCACTTTTACAGGAATGCCTTTTGCTTTTTTATGTTTGTCCTGCAATTTCTTCTCTTCCTGCTGCAATGCATTCAACAATTGTTCTGCCTGCTTTTCAGTAAGCTTGCTAGGTTGTGATTGCGGCTTTTGCTGGTCATCTTTTTTATCCTTATTGTCTTTATTCTCTTCGTTTGGTTTGCCATTATCGTCCTGCTTATCTTTCTTATCTTTCCCGTCTTTATCTTCTTTGTTCTTGTCTTTGTTTTTATCCTTCTTATTCTTGTCTTTACCACCACCGCCATTCTTCTTCAGCATTTGCTGTGCATAGCTCAGGTTATACTTTGCATCTGCATCCTGTGGGTTGTTGCGCAATGCCTTCTTATAGGCAGCTATGGCTTCTTCCCACTTCTGTTCTGCCATGTAGGTGTTGCCTATGTTGTACTCAGCTGCCGCTTTGCCATTCTTATCCTGTTCCAGGCGGGCAGAATTGCTGAGCACTTTGCGGGCAGCATCGTATTGCTTTTGCTGCAGCAGTGCATTACCCAGGTTGAACATGCCCGGTATATTGGTAGAATCTTTAGATAGTGCTTTCAGGTAATTATCTGATGCCTGCTTGTACTGTTTTTGCTCATACAGCTTATTGCCTTCTGCTACCAGTTTCCTGGTTTGCGAAAAGGCTACCTGCGTCATCAGCATGCATACCAATATGTATATGACCCTTATCTTCTTCATGATGTCTTCGTATTCATTTTCATATTAGCACCACGTAGCAACCATTCTACTACCAGCAGCACAAAACCTGCCAGCAGGAAATATTGGAAGTAACTTTTATAGTCGGTAAACAATACGGCACCAAGATTCTTCTGCTCCATACCATCTATTTCATCTACCAGTTTATTGGCGGCATCATCTGTATTGCGTAGCAATGTATAGCTACCCCTGCCTGCAGCGGCAATATTGCGCAGTTCTTCTTCATTCAGTTTGCTCACTACCGGGTTGCCATTCTCATCCATCATTACACTTTTAGTTTCAGGGTCTACCAGCGTAGCACCCTGCGGAGAACCGATGCCTACCGTGTGTATGATAACACCTGCATCGGCAGCAGCCTTTGCCTGTTCCAGTGCTTTCTCATCATGGTCTTCACCATCAGATATGATGATGAGCGACTTATACTTACGCTCTTTCTGAGAGAAGGACTGCATGGAAAGATCAATAGCCTCACTGATGACCGTACCCTGTGTAGGCACTACAGATGGTGTTACATTCTGCAACATCATCTTCATGGCACTATAGTCAACCGTAAGCGGCACCTGCAGATAAGCACGGCCGGCAAATACCACCAGTGCTACGCGGTCATTCTGCATCTTATCCATCATACGCATTACCAGTTGCTTGGCACGCGTAAGCCTGTCTGGCTGAATATCCTGCGCCAGCATACTTTTGCTTACATCCAATGCTACAATCACATCCACACCTTTGCGCTGTACATTTTCTGTTTTAGCACCCATCTGCAAATTGGCCCAGCCAATGATGATAACTGCCAGTGCAACAGCAGCCAATATAAATTTGAATGTGGTGCGGCCCGGTATCCAACCCAGCAACTGGGTATTGATGAGCCTTTCATCGCCCAGCTTCTTCAGCTTGTTGCGACGCCAGTAGAGCATGGCTATAAATAAAACCACCAGCATCGGCAAAATGCCAAGTGCCAGTAAATGCGATATATGTTGAAACCGTAGCATGAAATATGTGCAAACGCAAATTTAATCGGCGTGTACTATTAATAAAGATATGCGTAGTGTTTTTAATTTTCTTTAACAGAGATTAGCGTTGTTTGTAATGTAAGCAGATGCAGCTATAAAATCCCATAAAGTGAAAGGGACAAATAAATTAGCTTTGCATCCATGCAAGATTACCTGAAGGGACTTAATGAAAAGCAAAAGGAAGCCGTAGAACACCTGGACGGCCCCCTGATGATAGTGGCCGGTGCCGGCAGTGGTAAAACAAAAGTACTGACTACCCGCATTGCCCACCTGATGCAGCATGGTGTGGATGCATTCAATATACTGGCGCTGACCTTTACCAATAAGGCAGCTGCGGAGATGAAAGAGCGTATTGAAAAGATACTGGGCAATTCGGAAGCACGCAATTTGTATATAGGTACCTTCCACTCTGTATTTGCACGTATACTGCGTGCCGAAGCTAATAAGCTGGGATATCCCAATAACTTTACCATATACGATAGTGATGATGCAAAGAGCGTAGTAAAGAGCATCGTATCGGACATGAACCTGGATGACAAGCACTATAAGCCCGCATATGTATATAACCGTATATCGGCTGCGAAAAACGGCCTGATAGACCCGCGTGCTTACAAGCAGGATACCTTTATACAACAGGAAGATGCCCGCAGCAACCGCCCGTTGCTTGGAGATATTTACGAAGCCTATGCCATGCGGTGTTTCCGCAATGGGGCAATGGATTTTGACGACCTGCTATTCAAGATGTATGAATTGCTGGTACGTTTTCCCGAAGTACTGGCAAAATACCAGCATCGTTTTCACTACATATTGATAGATGAGTACCAGGATACCAACGTAGCGCAGTACCAGATCATAAAGATGCTGGGTGCCGTGCACGAGAATATATGTGTGGTAGGCGATGATGCACAGAGCATTTACTCCTTCCGCGGGGCGACCGTGCAGAACATACTTCAGTTTGAAGAAGACTACGATGATGTGAAGGTGGTGAAGCTGGAACAGAACTATCGCAGTACACAATCGATACTGAATGTTGCCAATGAGGTGATAGCTAATAATAAGAACCAGATAAAGAAAGAACTGTGGACAGATAATACAGCAGGCGAAAAGATAACACTGGTGCGCACGCAGACAGATAATGATGAGGGCAGGTTTGTGGCCGATGCCATTACAGAAATGAAACTGCGCAACCACTATGCGAATAAAGACTTTGTAATACTATATCGTACCAATGCGCAGAGCCGTTCTTTCGAGGAAAGCCTGAGGCGTATGAATATACCTTACAGGCTACTGGGAGGCGTATCCTTCTACCAACGTAAGGAGATAAAGGACTTCCTGGCTTATCTGCGCGTTATAGTAAACCCGCAGGATGAAGAGAACCTGAAGCGCATCATCAACTATCCTGCGCGTGGCATTGGCAAAACCAGTATTGAAAGGGTGATCATAGCTGCGAATACCCATAACACTACCTTTTGGGAAATGCTGCATCAACCCGCAGCTACGGGCCTGAAGGGCGCTGCAGCCTCCGCTATCGAAGAATTTGTAACCCGCATGAAAAGCTTCCAGGTAATGCTGGAAAAACAGAATGCCTACGATGTAGCTTTTGCAGTGGGTAAACATACAGGACTGGTACAAGAGCTGTATAACGATAAATCAGTAGAGGGGCTGGCGCGTTATGAAAATGTGCAGGAACTTTTGAACTCCATAAAAGAATTTACCGAAACGCCGGATGAAGAAGGTGAACTGCGTGAAAAAACACTGGGTAGTTACCTGCAGCAGATAACATTGCTAACGGATGCAGACAATAATAAAGATGAAAATTCGGATGTGGTGAAGCTGATGACCATACATGCGGCGAAAGGATTGGAGTTTCCATGTGTGTTTTCAGTAGGCTTGGAGGAAAATCTTTTCCCGAGTGCTATGAGTCTTTATGACCGTTCAGACCTGGAAGAAGAACGTAGGCTTTTCTATGTGGCTATTACCCGTGCCAAAGAGCGCCTGTGGGTAACCTATGCCAACAGCCGTTATCGCTTTGGCAACCTGGTGCAGAATGAGCCCAGCCGCTTTATAGATGAGATACCTGAAAAATACCTGGACCGCACCTTTACCGGCATCAATAGCCGTGGTGCACAAGGTTCTGTAGGTGGTTTTGGCAAGTCGCTCAATCAGTCATTTGATAAAGTGCCATCGCTGAAAAAGCTGGCAGAGAAACTGCAACAGGCACCGCCTGCTGAGCATAAACCAACAGCTGATTTTAAAGCTGATGACCCGATGGCAATGGAAGTAGGTATGGAGGTAGAACATCTGAAGTTTGGCTTCGGAAAGATAACATCTGTAGAGGGTGGCGCTAATAACCGCATAGCTACCGTACAGTTCCAGGGAGGGCATGGGCAGAAGAAGATAATGTTAAATTATGCTAAAATCAGGATTGTGAAATAAAAATAGATTCGTTGTTTTATGGAATCTGCATGTTCTTTGCACCATTACCATAAAACAGCGAATCTATGAATGTTAAGAAGATCCTCGTCGCGTTGATAGTTTTATATAGCAACGCATTATACGCACAAACACGCCAGAAGGTTGATATTACACATGCTACCGTATTTCTTAGCGGTGCAGAACTATTGGGTAATGCTAAAGTAAACCTGCCATCGGGCGAAAGTGAAATACTATTTACCAATGTAGCGGGCAATGTGAACCAGCAAAGCCTGAATATAGGTGCTGATAACGGTGTGGTCATCCAGTCTGCTACCTTCCAGAACAACTACCTGGAAGCACAAACATTATCGCCAAGAGCCAAGGTGTTGAAAGATAGCATAGAAAGAGTAGAGGCATTGCGCGCCGGTACCAACAATATGTTGTTGGTAGTGAACGAGCAGATAGACCTGATGTCTAAAAACAAACAAGTATCGGGCACCAATACCGGCCTTTCTGTAGCAGAACTGCAAAAGATGCTGGACCTGGTGAAAAGCAGGCTGAATGGTTTGCTGAATGAAAAAGATAAGCTGGCAGCCAGCCTGAAAAAAACAGATGAAAGCCTGGCACTACTGCGCATGCAGTTTGAAGAAGAAAAGCGTAAAGACTTCCAGCCCGGCGGCCAATTGTTGGTAAAATTCTATGCACCACGTGCTACGGCTTCCAGCATCAGCATATCTTATGTAGTGCCCAATGCGGGCTGGTCGCCATCGTACGACCTGAGGGTAGAAAACCTGTCGGCGCCCGTAAAACTGTTTTACAAAGCGAATGTGTACCAGAACAGTGGTGTGAAATGGGATAACGTAAAGGTGAGCCTTTCTACCGGTAATCCTAATGAAGGGGCACAGGCGCCTGTATTGAATCCCTGGTATTTGTCTTTTTATGAACCAAGGCCTTATGGTGAAGGTTATCTAAACGAGGTGAATGTACGCGCATATAAAAAGCCGCTGGCAGCACCGCAAGCGGAAGCTGCGATGGATAAGTCAATGACAGCAGGCACTATGAATAATTATGTACAGGTAGATAACAGTGGTATTAATACCACATTTGACATAGATCTGCCATATACGATACCCAGTGATGGACAATCGCACATAATAGCCGTGAAAACATATGAGCTGCCGGCCACCTATCGCTACTATGCAGCGCCTAAGCTGGACCGCGATGCCTTCCTGCAGGCACAACTAACCAATTGGGAAGACCTGAACCTGATACCAGCTACTACCAATATCTTTTATGAAGGCAGCTACGTAGGCCAGGGCTATATAGACGTGCGCAATGTGAAAGATACCATGACCATATCGCTGGGCAGGGATAAGAAAATAGTAGTGCGTCGTGAAAGAGATAAAGAGTTGCGCAGTGTGAAAACTATAGGCAGCAATGTGCGCGAGACATTTGTGTACACTATAACGGTGCGCAACACCCGTAAAGAAGCAGTGGATGTAACCATCATGGATCAGCTGCCGGTGAGCAATGATAAAGACATAGTGATAGAGGATACCGATATAAGTGGTGGCGAACTGGAAGCAGCAACCGGCGCGGTGAAATGGGCACTGAAATTGAAGCCTAATGAAACGAAGAAGATAAATATCGGCTTCACGGTGAAATACCCTAAGGGTAAAATACTGAACCTGTAAACAGCAGGCATATCATAGAAAAGGCCCCGTAGATTGCGGGGCCTTTTTCTTATTTATTTTTCCTGTTTTTCAAACCTTATTTCGCGGAGCAGGTAGCTATCTTCTTTTTGTTTCATCACCAGGTATATCTGGAAATTGCCATTGGAAGTTTGTAAAGTGCCTACCGCATATTTGGAGCTTTCGCCCGAAGAGCCGGCCTGGCGAACGGTGAATTCTTTCACCTGGTTTTTGCTGAAGAAGTCTTTTAATACCATTTCAGCCTGCGCTTTGCTGTAAACAGATTGATTATTACTGACCGTGATGGCAACTGTATTATCGAAATACTTAGCTATCGTAGTGACATTACCACTGCGCAGGCTATTGGCCACATCTTCCAGCGCCTGTGCTTTTACAGCAAGCGTAGAGAACGTGAGTAATATGTATAGAAGTACGTTTTTGTAAAATTGTTTCATCGGCAAACCGCTTCAAAGTCACTTATCAACTTATCCACATCAAAAAACCTGCCAAAAAGCATGATTTTTTAACTTTTCGTTTAAAGATTGTGAAAATAACGATAAAATCTCATTTTTTAAATAATTATTTATAATATAAGTTAAGAGTTAATAATCATTTCATGCATCCACAGGCATGCCATAATTTTGCAGGCATGTCGAAAAAAGCAATGCTTATAATAATGGACGGCTGGGGGCACGGACAAGTACCTGCTGCTGATGCCATTGCAAATGCACATACACCCTTCGTAAAATCGCTATATAATAAATATCCCAATACAGAATTAGTGACTTATGGCGAAGCTGTAGGATTGCCGGACGGACAAATGGGCAATTCTGAAGTGGGCCACCTGAACCTGGGTGCAGGCCGTATAGTGTACCAGGAACTGCAACGCATCAATGTAGCTGTGCGCGATGGCGAGCTGGCGACGAATGCTGTATTTCTGAATGCATTGGAAACAGCCCGGCTGCAGAATAAGACACTACACCTGATAGGACTTGTGAGCGATGGTGGCGTGCACTCGCACATCAATCACCTGAAGGCTATGTGTACGCTGGCAAATAAGCAAGGCGTAGCACGTGTAGCCGTACATGCTTTTACCGATGGGCGCGATACCGACCCGAAAAGCGGGTATGACTACCTGAAAGACCTGCAGGACCACCTGGTGATAAGCAATGGATTTATAGCCACAGTGTGCGGCAGGTATTATGCCATGGACCGTGATAAGCGCTGGGAGCGGGTAAAAGTGGCCTACGATGCATTGGTAAATGGCGTGGGTAATCATACACAAGATGTGATGGGTGCCATAAGCCAATCATACGCGGCAAATATTACCGACGAGTTTATAAAACCCATCATTGCCTGCAATCATGAAGGCACGCCACTGGCCACGATACAGGATGGTGACGTGGTGATATGTTTCAACTTCAGGACCGACCGCTGCCGCGAAATAACGATAGCACTGACACAGGATGCATTTCCGGAGCAGCAGATGCACCCGCTGAACCTGCATTATGTGACCATGACGGAATATGACAAAACCTATAAGAATGTAGGGGTACTATTCCATAATGATAACCTGAACAATACACTGGGTGAAGTGCTGGCTAATAATGGCAAGAAGCAGATACGCATAGCGGAAACAGAAAAATACCCGCACGTTACCTTCTTCTTTTCGGGCGGCCGGGAAGTGCCGTTTGAGGGGGAAAGCCGTATCATGGCACCATCACCTAAGGATGTGCCAACCTACGACCTGAAGCCGGAGATGAGTGCTTATGATATAACCAATGCCATCATACCGGAAATACAAAAACAATCGGCAGACTTTATATGCCTGAACTTTGCTAATGCCGATATGGTAGGGCACACCGGCGTATGGGCTGCTG
Organism: Azovibrio restrictus; assembly: GCA_029255605.1. Taxonomy (GTDB): domain Bacteria; phylum Bacteroidota; class Bacteroidia; order Chitinophagales; family Chitinophagaceae; genus Polluticoccus. The sequence goes on along the minus strand of JANLJF010000113.1, from coordinate 877 downwards.
CTATAAAAGCCGCAGAAACAGTAGATAACTGTGTATCGCAGATAGTGCCTGCTGCACTGGAAAACGGTTATGCCGTATTTCTGACTGCTGACCACGGTAATTCAGACTACCTGGTAAATGAAGATGGTTCTCCCAATACAGCACATACTACCAACCCTGTGCCGCTGTTTGTAATATCGAATGATTATCATGGAGGTGTACGCCCCGGTAAACTGGGCGATATAGCGCCTACCATACTTCACTATATGGGTATAACAATACCTGAGGAAATGACAGGGAATATCTTAATTGATTAGTTATTGAATAATTATTAAAAAGAAAGGAGCGATACAATCGCTCCTTTCTTTTATGCTTTGTTGTTTATCGTGCTATCCATGTTTCCGGGTTTTGCCGGGTAGTACCTTTCCATATTTGAAGGTTAATGATCGACTCCCCTTCTTCATTCATGCTCACTTTACCTATTTGTTGCTTGATGTTCACCTTGTCTCCCGCCTTTACAGTCACACTTTCCAGCATAGAGTATAATGTGTAATAATTACCATGCGTTATCATAACATTCCAGTTGCGACCGGGGATATAAAACACCCTGGCAACCTCACCTTCAAATATAGCGCGCGCGGTGGCACCGTGATTCGTACTGATATCTATACCATAGTTTTCCAGCTCTACCTTGGTAGCAATGGCGTGGTGATACTTACCAAAACCCTGTGACACAAAACCCTTTTCAACCGGCCATGGCAATCGCCCACGGTTGCTTTCAAAGCTATTGGAAAGGGCATTGGCTTCGGGGGTTAAAGAGTAATTATAGTTTTTAGGAGTGGGTTTAGGTGCTGCGGGGCTAGTAGCAGCCGGTGTAGTTTTAGGAGCATTGTTGTTA
>JANLJF010000112.1 GCA_029255605.1 Azovibrio restrictus | reverse complement strand
TATGGCTCTTCTTATACAGATAGCCAGTTAAAAGATTTTGCAGATAAGTTTAAAGCATGGCTAAAAGAAGGACATACCATTTGGGCTTATTTTAATAATACAATGAATGGCATAGCTATAGAGAATGCATTGAAACTGGAGGAACTGCTGAAGTAGTTATGTATACAGCACCTGGCAGTTATCGCAGTAAAAAGTGCGCCTGTTAGTTTTGCCCAGGTATTCTTTAATGATAGGCAAATCACAACGATGGCATGTCTTTTTCGTATGCGCCAGCCAATGCTTTTTCAGTTCATATTTTTTCTTCCACTCCAGAAAGTCAAAAGCATATGCACGTGCTTCACGCACCATATCATTCAGCTGTTTTGCAGGCAAGGCGCCAACAAGGCTCTTAGGGTGCACCTTAATACGATACAGCACTTCATTCTTGATGATATTACCGGAACCGGCAAATATATCCTGGTTCAGCAGTGCATCACACACCAACATATCCGGATGTTCTTTCAATTTCTTTTTTGCCTTTGTAGCACTCCAGTCATCTGCCATCACGTCGGCGCTCCAGTCATACACATCGTCCAGCGCTTCTTCTAGGATCTTCAACGAGCAACTGTAAAAACTGATCTCACCATTTGCAAATTTCAGACGCAATCTTGGCTCCGTTTGCTTGCGTTCATTTATAGTATAAGAGCCAAACAACATAAAGTGAATACGAACCGTAAACCCCTTAAAGCATATCAGGAAGTGTTTACCCCAACTCTTAAAATCTATAATAGTTTTATTAGCAAGGCGCTGTATATCTTGCTTGCTATTGCCCGATACCTGCAATACCTTCTTACGCTTGAAGGCTGTTACAGCTTCTTTTAAAATGACTATTGAAGGACCTTCCGGCATGTATTCTGATTTATGATATGCTTTTTTTCACTGCCTCTATAGCAGCATGTCCATCTTTTATATCTAGTACCCGAAAACTATCGCCATTCATCTGCTGATAATATGCAAAGAAGGTGACCCATTCTTTTACCAAGACCTTCGGCAGCTCGTCTATCAAACGAATATGCTCATATACCTTTGAAAGAAGCGGTATAGCTACAACCCGGTCATTTCGTACCTGTTTCCCGTTCTTGCTCTGCTCCACTTCTATGATACCTATAGGGCGACACTGCGCAAGACAGCCTGTTATCAATGCGTCTTCTGTATAAACCATCACATCCAACGGATCGCCATCTTCCGCTTTTGTGCCCGGCACGAAACCAAAATCTACAGGGAAAACAGAACCTGCCGGCAGTATTTTACCTAACATAAAAAGGCCGGTAGCGGAATCATATTTATACTTATTGCGGCTGCCACGCGGAGTCTCTATTACCACGTTCAGGTGGCCGTTTTCATCTGTAGGTGGTGGTAGTTTCATATGGATAAATCAGTGAAAAATTATGCCAGTGATGTTGGTATAATTCTTTAACAGATATAGGTATGGCAAAGAAGGAAGTAAAAAAAGAACAGGTAACGCTTCAACATATAGCAGAGCGGTTGCAACCTTATTTTGCTACTATCAGGCAATATTGCATAGACCATCAGCAGACCATAGCCGTTGCGGAAAGCGTTACGTCGGGTTTCATACAATTATTACTAAGCGCGGCCACAGATGCACGTTGTTTTTACCAGGGTGGCATTACCGCATACAATACTGCACAGAAAACAAGACATCTGGATATTGAACCGATACAGGCCGATGCGTGCAATGCGGTAGCCAATAATATTGCTATAAAGATGGCGACAAATATATGCAGCATGTTTTGCAGCCAGGTAGGCATTGGCATTACAGGTTATGCCACACCTGTACCCGAACAAGGCATAGAGGATATATATGCATACATGGCCATCGTGCAGAATGGCAAGGTGCTATATAAAGGCAAAATAAAAGCAACAGGTGAAGCTATGGAGGCACAGCTATATTATGCAGAACGTGCCATCAAAACATTGGCGGCGCATCTTAAACCTAAAAAATAAAGGGAGCCTGGCGGCTCCCCTTATACATATACTTTAAAGACTATTTCTTAACGATCTTCCGTACTACCGTTTCGTCACCAGAAACGAATTTTACGATATATACCCCCGGCGCATAACCGGCAAGGTCAATAGTGCTGATACCTGCTGTGGCAGTAACTGCTTCTGTATGCAGCGTACGTCCCTGCAGGTCGGTCAGTAATATTTCACCCTTATTACTGTTCATGGTATAATTCACTTCCACATTTGTAGTGGCAGGGTTGGGATAAATATCTACCTGTGCGGTTACCTTACCTACTTTAGGCGTGTTTAACGGAAATTCAGCAGTGAAATACAGATTGTACCAGGCGCCGAAGTCGCCACCCTTTGTGCCATAAGGGCCTGAGCTACCACCGGTAATATTTTTAATGATAACACCGCTGGCATTACGTATCTGCAGGTTACCGGTACCTTCATATGGTGTAAATGCCCAGAAGTCGAGGCCATCTTTATTTATATTAGTTACACTGGTAGATGCGCCATCATCATAAAACCTGAAGTAGTAGCAATCACCGGGTGTCAGGTTCAGGGTATCCTGGTAGGTTGTTTCATTAGCGAAATTTCCCCTGTCATATACCACCTGGTTGGTAGTAGCATTAATAACCCTGTAATAGTTCTCGCTGGCATCTTTATTGCTCCTGAAATAGATGATAATACGCTTAGGCATCACCTCAGGTGCTGTATAGTCTGATGTTTGACTGTTGTCATCATTAAACTGGTCGGCCTGGCCATTCGGGTTTTTAATAGTAGCTATGAATTTGCCATTGCCTGCAGGCCAGCTTACCGGCGTGGTCAATGTTATGGTATCAGATTCGAGGAATGGGATATTACCCGTCCATTGGAAGGTTGACATTGTACCACCAACAGCACCATATTCTATCGTAGCACTGGTGAGCGCATCTTTACCATTGTTTTTTATTACAATGATGGGACTGTTACAAATCGGGTTCAATCTTTTGTTTTCCTTTTCAGCACTTGGTGCCAGTATGGCCTCCAGCTCTGCATCTATAGTATTGGCAGGGTCGCCATATTCTATCATAAATGCTGTAGACATCAGGTTGCCAAAGTTTTTGTATGCCGTGTATGGCTGCATATCCATATCTATGTAGTGCTGCGTGCCGCCTGTTACACCGGCTATGTCTACATCATCGTATCGTACGGGAGAGCCGGGGCACCAACCAGCCCGGTCATATATCCAGGTACCAGCCTGCGGGTACACTGCATTGTAACCGCAATCGTTCCTCCATATATCCTTACGGCTTATTTCAGTACCATCCCATTTTACAGACCTGTATTTACTGCAAAACTCCATGCAACCTTCTGCGCTATCGCTACCGTGCCCGGTATTTATCAGGCGCAGACGCACGGCTTTGGTTTGGGCATCGAGCGTATTGGTATCCGGCACTAAATGGTTTTCAACCGGGTTAGCGGGGTTACCCATCTGGTAAGAGTCGCTCCACAGCTTAGTAACCGCTATTGGCTCTCGTACAGGCGTACCTTCTATGCAAATGAATTTTACATTTATCTTCCAGCCACGGTCGGTATTGCCTTCGTAGCCGGTGTGCTTATATATTACCTCTACGGAATCGTGCAGCAGGGACGCAAAGTCGGTCACATCAAAATACCAGTTATGATCCCAGTTCATAGCTGAGTTCCAGTAGAAACCATAAGGAGTAATATACCTGGCAATCTCATAATCGAGCACGGGACCGGTAACACCGCCTTTACGGCCAAGATATACGTGGTTCAGGTAATCCAATTCGCCACACTTCAGGCCGGGGGCACATTCAAACTTTAGCGACAGCAGTACTTTACGGTATGAAGTAGCAACACCGGGAAACTCTGCCCATTGAGGATACAAAGTGTACCCCACACCAGGATCTGTTTTAATAACTACATCCTGGTGAGAAGTGACGACCGTAGTATCGAGCGCTGCATCGGCAGCATAGACAGATAGCGCTGCAAAGACTGTTAGTAATAATTTCTTCATTAGCTTATTTTTATAGCGGCTGATACAATATTATATAATAAATAAATAACCTTCCCTCGTTTACATCAAAATAGCGGCCAAATCCTTAAAATCATGTAAATAGTTGACTATATTGCAATGTTGCATTTACCTCTAATACTCCAATTATTGTTTTTTTGAATATTTTTAATGTAACGAACTGATACATGAAACAAAGTATCCTCCTTGTAGAAGATGAAAAAAAGATAGCCGATACCCTACACGCCGGACTTGCCGAGGAGAATTTTTCTGTAGCCGTAGCTTATAACGGCCTGGAAGGGAAGAAGTTATACCTGAGCAACGAGTATGACCTGATCATACTGGATATTAATCTACCGTTTGTGAACGGATATGAACTGTGCCGCCTGATACGCGAGAAGGATAGCCGTATCCCCATCATCATGCTTACAGCCCTCAATTTTACCGATAACAAAATAGAAGGGTTTGAGCTGGGTGCGGATGATTATATTGTTAAGCCATTTGAATTCAGAGAACTACTGGCGCGTATAAAGGCATTGCTGCGCAGAGCCGATGCAAAGGCAGAGGCTGTGGAAGAACGGCTGCTGACCATTGCCGACCTGGAAGTGAACCTTGACAATAAAGAGGTGAAACGCAGCGGCCAGAAAATAACACTGACTGCCAAGGAATTTCAGCTGCTGGAATACCTGATGAAAAATAAAGGCCGCGTAGTATCGCGCGCTGATATTGCCAAAGATGTTTGGGATATAGACTTTGATACCCAAACCAATGTGATAGATGTGTATGTGAACTTCCTGCGCAAAAAACTGGATAAGGACTTCAGTCCGAAACTGATACACACGCAGGTGGGCATGGGATATATTTTAAAAACTGAGGCAGAGTAATGCAAATTAAATACCGGATAACCTTTGGCTACGCACTGATAGTAACCATATTGCTGCTATTGGTTTGCGGTACCATATACTTCCTTTCGGTACGCGAGCGGGAGCAGCAGTTTGAAAAGCGACTGTGGGTAAAAGCCAACAGTACACGCCAACTGTTAAAAACCAAGGGTGTCTCACACGATATCATTATAAGTATCAATAAAAATTCGGCCAGTTCTATGGCGGAAAAGGCCGTACAGATATACGACCGTAACGACAAGCTGATATTTGAATATAAAGATGACAGCCTGGAGGCACTTGATATACCTGCGAGTGTACTGACAGAAGTAAAGAAGCATAGCCCCTATTATTTTAAAACCGACATACGGAATGCTGTTGCCACATGGGATGCCGGCGATATCAATCCACAGATCATTATTATAGCAGCCTATGATGATGATAGGGTTGCATGGCTTTCTACCCTGAAAATAGCTTTAATACTTTGCTTTGTAGGGTCTCTCCTTATTTTCTTATTGTTTGGGTACTGGTATGCCGCACGTGTAGTACGCTCTATCAGTGCATTGACTGCCAAGCTCACCCAAATATCTTCCGAGGCTTTTTCGGCACGGCTTACTACCGGTAAAGAAAAAGATGAACTGCAGGAACTGGCTACGACCATTAATAACCTGCTGGACAGGTTACAGTCGTCCTTCGATACACAACGGCGTTTTCTTTCCAATGCATCGCACGAACTCACCACACCTTTGGCTGCTATATCCAGCCAGCTGGATGTGGCCCTGCATAAAGAACGTACGAATGAAGAATACCGCAAAGTATTCCTATCTGTAAAAGATGATGTAAAGCGCCTGGCATTGCTGGTACGCAGCATCCTGGAAATAGCTAAAGCCAGCGGCTCCGTAGGCGGTATCGAGCTTAATAAAGTGCGTATAGACGAGCTGTTGATGCGCATACCGGTAGAAATGAAAAAGATAAGCCAGCTATACGATGTAAAGCTATCTTTTGAAGACTTCCCGGAAAATGAGGGTTACTATATATTGTATGGCAACGATGCCCTGCTTTATAGCGCATTCCGGAATATCATACACAATGCCTGTAAATTCTCTAAAGACAAATCGGCACTGGTAACGCTTACCTATACCTACCAAAACATTGTAATAGAAATAAAAGATAACGGCCCAGGTATTGCACCCGAAGAATTGGAAAATATCTTCCAGCCATTCTTCAGGGGTAATAAATATGAAAATACCAACCTGATACACGGTACCGGCCTTGGCCTGGCACTTGCCAACCGTATCATAGAGCTTCACAAAGGCGATATCTATGTAGAATCGATAGTCGGCGAGGGCAGTACTTTCAGCATTTTCCTACCGGTAGATAGCACAAAGACTTATAAAAAATAAAGGAAGCCCAAAGGCCTCCTTTATTTTTTTCTCTTTATGTGTAGGTTTACTACTTAGCTATAGAGAATTCGCCTTTCTGTACCGGTGTGCCCGATTTATCAGATACGCGATACATATACACACCATTTGCCAGTGCAGATACATCCACACCTGTTTTGCCATTCACTTCTTTGCGGATAACCAAACGACCTGACATGTCATATGCCTGCCAGTTCAGCGGTTGTGCCGTTGTATTTTCAACATATAGCATGCCATTTGCAGGCACAGGATAGCATTTTACTACTGTTGCATTAGCTATAGTATTATTTATACCAGCGGGGAAGGTACCATAAGTAACATCATCCACTGTCAGTTCACTGCTGTCGGTAGCTGTAGAAGCGCCGCCACTCAGCATCTCTGTAGCATCGCTGCTTGCAAATAGTATCTGCAGCCTGTTGGGCGTAGTACCCGGCTGAAAATAAACAACCGGTACCGATACCTGTGTATAAGACGGTGTAGCGTGAATAAATACGGAGCCTATACCTACTATAGAATCGCTGCCATCGGATGCTGCACCTGCTATCAATGCCCTTACGCCAAAGTTGGCGCTGTCATTGCCTTTGGGTTTATACTTTATCCATGCGCTTACATAATCTACCCTGCCAGTGATTACCGTGCCGCCACTCAGGCTAAACTCTAAAGTTGAAATATCTACACTCATTGTGCCATTGGTGAAAATACCCGGCATAGTACCAAGGCTGCCCTGCGGGCGGGAAAATACTTTAGCAGCGAAGCTGCCGCTGTGGCTATCTGTGGTTTTGAAAAGTTGCTTTTCGTTACCACCTATCAGCAGGCTATATTCTGCAGCCAGCGAATCCGGGCAGCTCCAGCCTGTAGGTTCTTCCAGTGAAGTGGCAGGAAATCCTACACTGTAAGATTGCCAGCTTTCCATATCCCCTTGTGCATTGGCCTGAATGGTAGCTGCAGAAAGCAGCAGTATTGTGTAAAGTTTCTTCATATTAATATGGTTCTTGCATTAAAATTAGGCATTATTTTAATGCCTCTAATGTTTTTTGAATGGCAGAAAAATCGGGCTGCTCGCCGGCATTTTCCAAAACCTCAGCATATTGTACTACCCCATCTTTGTCTACCACGAAGGCTGCACGTTTTGATACCCCTTTCATATCGTTGCTAAATGTTTCGTAGAGGGCATCGTATGCTACAGATACTTCTTTATTGAAATCACTCAGTAAGTCAAAATTCAGGCGCTGTTCTTCCTTGAATTTGCCCAGTGTATAGAGCGAATCTACCGAGATGCCAAATACTACGGCATTGGTAGCGTTATAAAGAGAAAGATTATCGCGCACATTGCATAGCTCTGCAGTACAAACACTGGTAAAGGCCAGCGGAAAAAACAGTAATACTACATTTTTACCCTTCAGCTCACTCAGCGTTATCTTTTGCTTTTCAGTATTACGAAGGGTGAAATCGGGAGCCAGCATTCCTTTGGTTATCGCCATACATATTGATTTTTAGTAAAAGTAAAGGAAGATAACACGCTGTCAAAATGAAAGGTTCATTTTGAATAGCTGAAAAAATGACCGCTCCAAAACAAGCTTCACATAAAGTTATTTCACATTTTATGAAAATTTGGCGCAACTTTGTCAGCCCTTTCCGCAATGGCATAAAACATGCTGACTGAAGAATAAGGTTTAAAAAACGGTAACCTTAAAAAAAATTAAATTAAAACACATATAACATGGCTAACAACGTAAACATTACACCGCTGCACGACAGGGTAATTGTAAAACCCGCAGCAGCTGAAGAGAAAACTGCAGGTGGTATCATCATCCCCGATACTGCTAAAGAGAAACCTCAACGTGGTACTGTAGTAGCTGCCGGCCCTGGTAAAAAAGATGAGCCTATGACTGTAAAGTCTGGCGATACGGTACTGTATGGCAAATATGCCGGTACTGAAATATCGGTAGAGGGCAATGATTACCTGATCATGCGCGAAAGCGATATACTGGCTATCGTTTAATCATCCTTACATTATCCATTCATTAATCAGAAAAAATAAATAAGAATCATATGGCTAAGCAACTTTTCTTTAATACAGATGCCCGCAATAAAATGAAGCGCGGTGTTGATATCCTTGCAGATGCAGTAAAAGTAACATTGGGACCTAAAGGCCGCAATGTAGTAATTGAAAAGAAATTCGGCGCTCCGGGTATCACTAAAGATGGTGTATCGGTAGCTAAAGAAATAGAACTGGAAGACGCTATTGAAAACATGGGCGCACAGATGGTGAAAGAAGTAGCATCTAAAACTGCTGATGTAGCTGGTGATGGTACTACTACTGCCACTGTACTGGCTCAGGCCATCGTTAACGAAGGTTTGAAAAACGTAGCTGCAGGTGCTAACCCGATGGACCTGAAACGTGGTATAGACAAAGCGGTAACTGCTGTAGTGGCTAACCTGAAAACGCAAAAACAAGATGTTGGCAACGACAATAAGAAAATAGAGCAAGTAGCTACTATATCTGCCAACAACGATAACGAAATAGGCAAGCTGATAGCACAAGCGATGGCTAAAGTAGGCAACGAAGGCGTTATCACTGTAGAAGAAGCAAAAGGTACAGAAACAACTGTAGACGTAGTAGAAGGTATGCAGTTTGACCGTGGTTACCTGAGTGCTTACTTCGTAACCAATACGGAAAAAATGCAGGCTGAACTGCAAAATCCATACATCCTTATCTACGATAAGAAAATAAGCACCCTGAAAGACATACTGCCAATACTGGAAAGCACTGTACAAAGCGGCCGCCCGCTGCTGATCATTGCTGAAGATGTAGATGGTGAAGCACTGTCTACACTGGTGGTGAACAAACTGCGTGGTTCGCTGAAAATAGCTGCGGTTAAAGCTCCGGGCTTTGGCGACCGTCGTAAAGAAATGCTGCAGGACATAGCTGCCCTGACTGGTGGTATCGTTATCAGCGAAGAACAAGGCTACAAACTGGAAAATGCTACCATGCAGTACCTGGGCCAGGCTGAAAGCATTACTATAGATAAAGACAACACTACTGTAGTAGGTGGCAAAGGCCAGAAAGAAAACATTGATGCACGCATCAACCAGATAAAATCTCAGATAGAAACGACTACCAGCGATTATGATCGTGAAAAACTGCAAGAACGCCTGGCTAAGCTGAGCGGTGGTGTTGCGGTACTGTACGTAGGTGCTTCTACAGAGGTAGAAATGAAAGAAAAGAAAGACCGCGTAGATGATGCGCTGCATGCTACACGCGCTGCTGTTGAAGAAGGCATCGTACCTGGTGGTGGTGTTGCTTACATCCGTGCTGTAGCAGCTTTAGATAGTGTGAAAGGTGATAACAATGATGAAATTACCGGTATCGCTATCGTGCGCCGCGCGCTGGAAGAGCCACTGCGCCAGATAGTTGCGAATGCTGGTATCGAAGGTTCTATCATCGTGCAGAAAGTAAAAGAAGGTAAAGGTGACTTTGGCTTCAATGCACGTACAGAAACTTACGAAAACATGCTGGCTGCGGGTGTAATAGACCCAACTAAGGTAAGCCGCGTAGCACTGGAAAACGCCGCATCTATCGCTAGCATGCTGCTGACTACCGAGTGCGTAATAGCTGACAAACCAGAACCTAAACAAGCTGCAGGTATGCCGGGTGGTATGCCAGGCGGCATGGATATGGGTTATTAATAGTTTAAGACCTGACAATAAAAAGCCTGTATTGATTTACAGGCTTTTTATATTTGCGCATAAATTCAATTATCGAAAAACCATTGTCCTATTATTTTGCCATGCTTTAACCAAACCATACCTGGACGAGCTTTATCAGAATGACATTATCACACATTCTAAATCATAGTTTATGAATTTTGCCACTACTATTGGCCGCCTCAGGCTGATAGCACTTTTTGAAGGGATTTCTTTCCTGGTTATTCTTTTCATTTCCATGCCTATGAAATACCTGTTAGGCATCACATCTATATCATACGCTGTAGGGCTGGCACATGGCCTGCTGTTTGTTATGTATATACTTACATTGATACAGGCACATAGTACTTATATGTGGGGTATGAAGCGCACCTTCTGGCTGCTGGTAGCATCGGTAGTACCCTTTGGCACTTTTGTAGCCGATAAGAAAATATTGCGCCCTGCGCAGATAACTATGGATAAGTAAAAACTATTTATTTTTTTACATAAACGATAACGGCCCTGCAAAAGCAAGGCCGTTATTTATTTTATACATCAGCACTTTTTACAGTGCCAGGTCTGCATCATCTGCTGCAGGCTGCTGTGGTGCATCCTGTTGTGGTTGTGCATTTTCAGGTGCATTGTGCTCACGGCGCGGACGGTCGTCACGACGCTCATTACGCTCGCTACCTTCGCGACGCGGACCACGGTCGCCCCTATCGCCATCACGGCGTGGGCCACGATCACCACCACGGCGGTCACCACGATCTCCGCGTTCGCCCCTGTCACCACGGTCGCTACGCTCACGTTTTTCAGGCTCTACATACCCTTCCGGCTTTGGCATCAGTGCTTTGCGGCTCAGGCGCAGTTTGCCCGTTTTAGGGTCTGTACCTATCAGCTTCACTTTTACTTTATCGCCTTCTTTCATTACACCTTCCAGGCTATCCAGGCGGCTCCAGCTCACTTCAGATATGTGCAGCAAACCTTGTTTGCCCGGCATGAATTCTACGAATGCACCAAAGGTTTGAATACCTTTTACTACGCCTTCGTAAGTTTCGCCTACTTCCGGTATTGCTACGATGCCTTTTATCCAGGTAAGGGCTTTATCAATGCCTTCTTTATTGGCAGAGAATATCTTCACTTCACCACGGTCGTTTATCTCTTCTATAGAGATGGTAGTACCTGTTTCGCGTTGTATCTCTTGTATGATTTTACCGCCCGGTCCTATCACCGCGCCGATAAATTCACGGTCGATGTTGATCTGCTCAATGCGTGGCGCATGCGGTTTCAGTTCTGCACGTGCAGCAGGTATGCATCCATACATAGCATCAAGGATATGCAGTCGTCCGCGACGGGCCTGCTCCAGTGCCTGCATCATAATATCCATGCTCAGGCCATCTACTTTAATATCCATCTGGATACCGCAGATACCATCGCGTGTACCGGTTACCTTAAAGTCCATATCGCCCAGGTGGTCTTCATCGCCCAGGATATCGGTAAGGATGGCAAATTTACCATCGGCACCAGATATAAGGCCCATTGCCACACCACTTACGTGTTTAGGCAGCGGTACACCCGCATCCATCAGCGCCATAGAACCAGCACATACGGTAGCCATAGATGATGAGCCATTCGATTCCAGTATGTCAGATACTATACGTGTAGTATAAGGCCATGATTCGCCTTTAGGCATCATTTGCTCCAGAGAGCGTTTTGCCAGGTTACCGTGGCCTACCTCACGACGGCCGGGGCCACGCATCATCTTCACCTCACCCGTAGAGAACGGTGGGAAGTTGTAGTGCAGTATGAACTTTGAATAGTCGGAAGTAGCAGCGCTTTCTATCAGCAGCTCATCTTCTTTCGTACCCAGTGTTACCGTAGTTAATGATTGTGTTTCACCGCGGGTAAACAATGCAGAACCGTGCGGAGAAGGCAGAATATCTGTTTCCAGCGTCAGCACACGTACTTCATCCAGGCTGCGACCATCCAGGCGTGTACGGTCGTTCAGCATCATGTGGCGGATGATCTCTTTTTCCAGGTCGTGGAAGATATCGCCTATCAATGCCAGGTCTTCAGATTTCACCGGCTCAGCATAGCCCGGTACAGAGAAGGTACCATCTTCATTGGCAGTAATGCTGGATTCAAAATCTTTGCGAATGGTTTTGAAAGCATCGCCGCGCTCATGCTTGCCCAGTGCGCTTTTAGCTACGCTCAGGATGCTTGCGGAAGCAAATGTTTCGATATGTTTCGCAAAATCGGCATTGGTATATGGTGCTTCGTAAGCACGTTTTTCAGTGATGCCTTTTTTATCACGCAGTTCTGCCTGCGCTTTAATTTGCTGGCGGATGGCAGCGTGCGCCAGTTCCAATGCTTTTACCACATCGGCTTCCTGGCATTCTTTAGCTTCACCTTCCACCATCATAATGTTCATTTCGGTAGCGGCGATGATAAAGTCCATATCCGCATCTTTCAGCTGGCTGCGGTACGGATTGATAACATATTCACCATTGATGCGTGCTACACGCACTTCAGAAATGATTTCCTGTATAGGCACATCAGACACGGCTAGTGCTGCAGATGCAGCCAGGCAAGCCAGTGAGTCCGGCATTACTTCAGGATCGCTTGATATCAGTGTTACCAGTACCTGTACATCGCACAGGTAATCATCGGGGAACAACGGGCGCAGGGCGCGGTCTATCAGGCGGGAAATCAGCACTTCATAATCGCTCAGGCGGCCTTCACGTTTGAAGAAAGAACCGGGGATACGGCCGGCAGATGCAAATTTTTCCTGGTAATCTACCGTAAGCGGGAAAAATGACTGTCCGGGTTTGGGTTCAGCGTTGGCCACAACAGTAGCCAGCAGCATGGCATTACCCATACGTACTACTACCGATCCATCGGCCTGGCGGGCCATTTTGCCCGTTTCTATGCTTATCTCACGTCCGTCATCCATTTTAAAGGACACGGAAATGGGCGTTGGAATCATAATAAAAAATTAAATGTGTTTAAAAAAAACTATTCCCAACCACCGGGTTGGGAATAGTGTAACGAGATAAATTATTTGCGGAGGCCCAGCTTTTCGATCAGCGCACGGTAACCGTTCAAGTCTGTGCGGCTCATGTATTGCAACAGGCGCTTGCGGCGACCAACCATTATCATCAAGCCACGTTGGCTAGAGAAATCTTTTTTGTTGGTTTTCAGGTGATTTGAAATATGGTTGATACGCTCTGTAAGCGTTGCTACTTGTGCTTCTGTAGAGCCTGTATTAGTTTCTTTGCCACCAAAGGTTTTAAAAATGTTTGCCTTCTTTTCAGCTGTTAAATGAGACATTGCATCAATTTTTTGTATATAACGACACTTTTTCGGACTGCAAAGATATGGAAAAATATTTATGATTTATGACCAGAGCGAAATGTTTTTTCATTTAAGTGTTCAATCCCTCAAAACAATCTTTATATATTGAAAATATATCACAAGATGCCTCCTATCCCATATCCTTAATTACGAAAGTCGCGCGCTGTTAAGTACTTTTGCAGCCAAAATTACCACATAAATGACTCTTGCGGCACAAATAAGGCAGGCTACGGAACAGGCACTACAGTTTTTATTTCCGGGAACAGAGATAAACCCATCTATGATAACCGTAAACCAGACAAAACCTGAGTTTACCGGCGATTATACCGTGGTTTTGTTCCCTTTTGTAAAGCTGCTGCGCCAAAAGCCTGATGAGCTGGGCAAAACACTGGGAGAATACCTGGTGCAAAATGTGCCGCTGTTTTCCGGCTACGCCATTGTAAGTGGTTTCCTGAACCTGAGCATAAAAGACGAATACTGGGCCAATTTCCTGGCGCAGGAGTATAATAATGAGCAATTTGGCCTGAAAGCGCCGCAAAATAAAAAGGTGATGGTGGAATATTCATCGCCCAACACCAATAAGCCGCTGCACTTTGGCCACATGCGTAATATCTTTTTAGGATATGCCATGGCAGATATATTGAAAGCCAATGGTTATGATATAATAAAAGCCAACCTGATAAATGACCGCGGCATCCACATCTGCAAATCGATGATAGCCTGGATGCGCTACGGTAATGGCGCTACCCCGGAAAGCACCGGCATAAAAGGCGACCACCTGGTGGGCGATTATTATGTGCGCTTTAATGATGCTTTTAAGCAGGAAGTGGCTGAGCTGGTAGCAAAGGGGATGGATGAGGCAACTGCTGAAAAAGAAGCGCCCATTATGAAAGAAGCGCAGGAACTGCTGCGCAAATGGGAGGCAGGTGATAAAGAAATATATGCCTTGTGGGAGCAGATGAACAACTGGGTGTATGAGGGCTTTAAAGTGAGCTATAAAAGGCTGGGCGTTGACTTTGATAAATGGTATTATGAAAGCAATACCTACCTGCTGGGCAAAAGCCTGGTAGAGGAAGGGCTGAAAAAAGGTGTGATGTTTAAAAAAGAGGATGGCAGTGTGTGGATAGACCTTACTGCTGATGGCCTGGACCAAAAGTTGCTGCTGCGCAGCGATGGCACATCGGTATATATGACGCAAGACTTGGGTACAGCACAGCTGAAGTATAATGATTTTAACGGGCTGCACCAGTCTATCTACGTGATAGGCGATGAACAAAACTACCATATGCAGGTATTGAAATTGATACTGCAAAAACTGGCTGAACCTTGTGCCGATGGTGTATTTCACTTGTCGTATGGCATGGTAGAGCTGCCCAGCGGCCGTATGAAAAGCCGTGAAGGTACTGTGGTTGATGCCGATGATATGATGGACGAGATGATTGACATGTCTCGCCAGCAAACGGAAGAGGCGGGTAAGACAGAAGGCTTTTCACAAGAGGAACTGGCTACCCTGTATGAAACCATAGGTATGGGCGCGCTGAAGTTTTACCTGCTGCGCGTAGACCCTAAGAAGAAGATGATCTTCAACCCTAAGGAATCGATAGACCTGCACGGGTTTACAGCCACCTTTATCCAATATGCACACGCGCGCATCTGCTCTATACTGCGTAAGGAAAACCTGCCGCTGCTGCCGGAAAAAGACTCCTTCCGTTCGTTTGCACTGACACAGGACATCACCCCCGCGGAAAAGAAACTGCTGGTATCGCTGGAGCAATATCCTACTATATTGGAGAACGCAGCAGATGAGTACAACCCATCGCTGATATGTAACTACTGCTTTGCACTGGCACAACAGTTCAACTCTTTCTACGATGAGCACAGCATATCGAAGGCAGAGAATGAAGAGAAGAAACAACTACGCCTGATGCTCATCGTAATGACAGCGCAAACACTGCGCAATGCCATGAAGTTGCTGGGCATTCGCCTGCCGGAAAAAATGTAGTTTGATTTTATAAGTTTAAAAAAGGCTTGCAGGTCGCAGGCCTTTTTTAATTGCTTCTAAGGCTGGCCTCTGTTTTTACAGCACGCAGGGCAGGATACCACGAGGCTAGCAGGCCTACTAATACTACTGTTACAATTATCAGCAATGCATCTAAAGGTTGCAGCCTTACGGGGTAGGCTTCTATTATCCATGAACCCTGCATTTTTATCCATTGAAACTGTTGCTGGCCCAGGCATATCAATATGCCAAGCACTAAACCCGTCAGCCCACCTACCAGCGACCATAAAATACCTTCGGCCATAAATATATTGCGTACTGTAGCACCTCCTGCACCCATGGCTTTCAATATGGCCATGTCCTTTTGCTTTTCCATTACAAGTAAAGAGAGCGCTCCCACCATGTTGAATGAGGCTATGAGCAATACCATCAGCAGGATGGCGAATATGGCCCACTTTTCGCTGCGCATCACCATGTACAGCGTCTTATTCTGCTCGTAACGGGTTTCTACTTTGTATGTGCTGCCCAGCTTTTCTTGTAGTTGCTTTTTTACATCGTCAGCATCTGCACCTTGTTCCAGGCTCAGTTCAATAGAAGAGTACTTGCCGCGCGCATTGAAAAGCGACTGCACTACCGGCATATCTGCCAATATATACTTATCATCAAAATCCTCCTGCACACGGAAGGCGCCGTCGGCACGTACTCTTACCGACTGGAAGGCATTGGTAGGGTTCAGTGCCATATTTTCCGTTTCCGCATTAGGATAATAGAGCATTACACTGCTAAAGGCATTCTCTACATCCAGGCCCAGATCTATCAATAGCTGCGCACCGAAAATGCCGGTAGCTTCCGGTACGGATATTACACTATCGCGCCCCTGTATGATGTGGGGCTTCAGGTTGTTTACCTTAAAGTAGGCCTTATCTATACCCTTTATGGTAGCTACGCGTTGGTCACCCTCGCTAGTCACCAGCACATTATCTTCCAGCACATGGGCATAGGCTGCTACGCCTTTTGTACCGGTGATAATGTTATATGCATCGACAGGTGGCGTAAAGAACTTGCCCCTTGCCGCGGTTATTTTTATTTCAGGATAAAAAGACTTGTACAGGTCGCGCACCAGGTGTGTAAACCCATTGAATACCGAAAACAGGATAATCATGGCACAACTGGCCACACCAATAGCTACCATGCTGATGCGCGATAGTATGGGCACAGCATTGCCCGAGCGCTTGCCGCGCAGGTATCGGAATGCCAGTTGCCATACCAGTGTTTTATTCATCGGCTGCGCCTGTTTGGGGACGGCTGTTGCGTTCCTCCTCTATCTTCTTGAATATCTCATCCATTTTAAACACATAGTCGAGCGTATCATCGTTAAAGAATACCAGTTCTGGCACGCGGCGCAGCTGGTCCTTCACGCGCTGCCCCAGCAGGTTGCGAAATTCTTTGGTACGTGCTTTTATATCGTGCATTAGCTTTTCCGGCTCTTTTATCTGGAAAAGCGAGAGGTATATACGTGCCTCCAACAGGTCGGGGGTTACCATTACTTTAGATATAGACACCATGCCGCCATCTATTACATTAATACCCTCGCGCTGAAAAATACCGCTCATTTCTTCCATTACCAGCTGGCCTACCTGCTTCTGGCGCTTGCTTTCTTCCATAGTAGTGTCAATTTACGGGTAAAGTTAATTGAAAAGGTATTTTTAATAAGGCAATTCCTGTACTTTCACTAAATTCGTCGGCTCAAATCCATTGATAAATAATGAAAAAAGTATTGTTGCCCATTTGTGTGGCTGCTGTTATCGGCACCCTCGTTTCGTGTGAAGAGAAAGGGCCGCTTATTAATACAGGTGGTGGCGTATCTGAAGACACCACTTATATGGCTACTGTTGAAGCCAAGCAAAACAGGATGTCATTAATAGAAGAGTTTACAGGTGCCAGTTGTGCCCCATGCCCCAAAGGCCACAAGCTTATCTATGGCGAATCGGGCATCAAAGCCCAACACCCCGACCAAGTGGCCGTTATTGCCTACCATATTTTTGACTTTAACCAGGCAGAGCCGGTGCATGATAAATCGAAATATGATTTTCGTACTACCGATGCATCCGACGTCGGTAAAACCATATTTGGCGGTATCGTGCAAATGCCGATAGCAGGTATCGACCGTACATCTGAAAACAACACATACCTATACAGTACTGGTGCCTGGAGTAATAAAGTAACTACAGACCTGACCAAAGGCACGCCTGTAAATATCACCATCACATCTACCTTCAATGCTACAACAAGAGATGTAGTGGCCAAAGTAAAGGTGGCTTATACAGAGGATGTAAATAAGAAACAAAACCTGACATTAGCCATCATAGAAAACAAGATAATCGACGCTCAGAAATCGCTGGACCAACAAGAGCCGATACTGGACTATGAGCACAACAGTGTATTAAGAGATATCATCACACCATTCTACGGTTCGCCGGTACTGGATTCACTGGCTACTAAAACAGCAGGCCGTGTGTATGAGCGTACTTTCAGGTTCAATGTAAAAGACACCTGGAAAGTGGAGAACTGTCAACTGGTAGCCTTCATTCACAATAATGAAGGAAATGACAAAGAAGTGATGCAGGCTGCGGAAGTACACGTTACCGAATAGTAGGCATTATCAAATAACTTTTATTTATTTGCCCTGTATTTCACAGGGCATTTTTTTTGCATCCCCGCATATCCATACCATCAAATATTGGCAAGCTTATTATGGGCTTTGCTCTCTTTATCCTGCTATGGAACCAATGTGGTTATTTATTCTGGAGCATTGCCCGTACCGGCTGTTACCATTATGTGCGCCAGCACAGAAAGGCGATTGCCATGCGCGACACCATTGTGATAGACAAAGCAACTTATAAAGGCAATGCTGACCTGGTGTGGATGAAACACGACGAGGTGCGGTATAAAGGCCAGATGTTTGATATAAAGCACAGCTACGAACGAGACGGTTACATAGTACTGGCAGGGCATTACGACAAGCTGGAGAATAAGCTGTTCAAAATACTATTCAAATGGCTGGCAAATGATGATGATGACGGGAAAGACAAACATAACCGGCAACAGCAATGGTGTTTTGATGTTTTGCTCCCAACCCATACATTCAGCCTTGCATATTATCCATCTCACACCGTCACCCGTTTCCCGGCAATAACCCTGCATATGCCGCACAGGTGGCGCACCGTTGACCTGCAGCCACCGGAGGTGTTTCTTTCATAATAAAAATGATAAGGAACAACAATCATTACTTACCAATAAAATAACAACATGCAACGCAGCATCATAGCCATGCTTGCCGGTGTATTGGCCATACATAGTGCCAATGCCCAGCAGGATAGCACTTTGCATCCGGTAGCACTGGATGAATTCATTTTTTCAGCAAACAAATTCAGAGAAAATAAAAAGAATATAGCCCAACAGATACAACTCATTAATTCAAAAGAAGCCACATGGGCTTCTCCGCAAACCACGGCACACCTGCTGGAACAAACAGGTGGTGTATTTATGCAACGCAGCCAGTCTGGCGGCGGCAGCGCCGTGATACGTGGCTTTGAAGCCAGCAGGGTATTGATGGTGGTAGATGGCGTGCGGATGAATAACGCTATTTATCGCGCAGCCCACCTGCAAAACATCATAACTGTAGATAACAATATTCTTGACCGGGTAGAAATACTGAACGGGCCCGCATCTACCCTATATGGCAGCGATGCATTGGGTGGTGTCATTGTTTTCAACACAAAAGAAGCACAGCTTAAAAACTTTGGCGTGAATGTAATGACACGCTACAGTTCTGCCAATAACGAAGGCACCGGCCATGTCGATTTCAATATTGGCTTGAAGAAAGTAGCCTTCCTTACTTCTATTACGTACAGCAAGTTTGGCGATTTGAGGCAAGGCGCACATGGCAATCCTTTTTATAGTGGTTTTGGTTTGCGCAATGAATATGTGGCACGCATCAATGGAGTGGATAGCATTGTACGCAATGCCGACCCGCATGTGCAGAAAAACAGCGGTTACAGCCAGGTAGACCTGATGGAAAAGATACGCTTCCAGCAAAATGACCACATATCGCATACACTGAACCTGCAGTATAGCAACAGTACCAACATACCTCGCTACGACAGGCTTACCGATGTAAGAAATGGCAAACTGCGCTATGCAGAGTGGTATTATGGCCCTCAGCTACGTGCTATGGGTAGCTACCAGTTCAATGCTGTGAACCTGCATGGCTTTGTAGATGAAATAAAAGCCGGTGTCAATTATCAATCTATAGAAGAAAGCCGCTATCAGCGCAACCGTGGCGATAATATGCTGCAGGGACATGTAGAAAAACTGGATGTCGTAGGCTATAATGTAGACTTCAGGAAATTTATGGGCAAACACGAATTGACATTTGGTACCGATGGACAGTATAACAATGTGCGCTCAACAGCCACGGCTACCAATATACTAACCAATGAAGCAAAACCACTGGATACCCGATACCCGGACGGTGGAAGCAATATGTATTACGGAGCCGTATATGCACAGCACATTTTCAAAATAGTAAAAGACAAGCTGGTACTGAATGATGGATTGAGGTTGAACTATGTAAGCCTGAATTCTAAATTCGATGACACTACTTTCTATCCTTTCCCTTACAAGAAAGCCTCCCAGAGCCAAACAGCCCTGAGCGGCAACCTGGGACTGATATTTATGCCTGCAAACCGGTGGAGGTTTGCACTGAATGGCTCCACGGGTTTCCGTTCACCAAATGTAGATGACATGTCTAAGGTATTTGAATCGGCAGCAGGTACGCTGCTGGTGCCTAACCCCAACCTGAAACCGGAATATACCTATAATGCCGACCTGGGTATTACCTACATGGTAGATGATGTACTGAAACTGGAAGGTACGGGGTATTACACATGGTTTAGAAATGCCATCGTAACCGATAAATTTACCCTGAACGGTCAGGACAGTGTGTACTACAATGGTGCCTATAGTGCCGTAATGGCCAGCCAGAATAAAGCTAAAGCTTACCTGTATGGTTTCAATGCTGCCATTACGGCCAACCTCCACCCGAATGTGACATTATATAGCACCGTTAGCTTTACCTATGGCAGATATGTGAACCCCAACGGCAAAGAAGTACCGCTGGACCATATTCCACCTGTATTTGGTAAAACCAGTGTAATGTATCACCAAAAAAGGTTTACTGGTGAAGTGTATGCCATTTATAATGGCTGGAAGCGCCTGCAGGATTACAGTCCATCGGGCGAAGACAACCTGGTATATGCTACAGCACAAGGTATGCCTGCTTGGATGACGCTGAATGTACGCACCGGCTACAAGTTTACACCCAACCTTGGCATACAGGTAGCTGTAGAAAACCTGCTGGACCAGAATTATCGTGTATTTGCATCGGGCATTAGCGCACCGGGCCGCAACCTGGTCATTACCCTAAGGGGCAACCTGTAAAGACTACGTTAAATAAATATTAGAGCCGGGATATATATGCCCGGCTCTCTTTTTATACAGCCAACAATGTATCTTTGACCGTTTACAAAAATTGACAAGTGAAATATCGTAGTGCCGTATTAATAGTATTGCTGATAATACTTATAGACCAATGGAGTAAGTTTTATATTAAAACGCATTTCTATTATGGCGAAGAAGTAAATGTTATCGGTACCTGGTTCAAACTGCATTTTATAGAAAATGAAGGCATGGCTTTTGGCATGAAGCTGGGTAATGCAGAAATGGGCAAGCTGGTACTTACACTTTTCAGGCTGGTAGCTGTTGTTTTTGGCTTCTATCTTTTAAAGAACATCATCGCCAAAGGTTATAAACGCGGCACTGTAATATGTGGTGCACTTATATTGGCCGGTGCCCTGGGCAATTTGATAGATAGTATTTTCTACGGTCTGATATTTACGGAAAGTACTTTCCATATAGCGAAACTGGTACCATTCGGCCAGGGATATGGTAAACTCTTCCATGGCCGCGTGGTAGATATGCTTTACTTTCCGCTGGTAAGCTTTCAGATGCCATCGTGGGTGCCCATATGGGGTGGCAAAGACTTCGAGTTTTTCGAGCCCGTTTTCAATATTGCAGATGCTGCTATTTCCGTAGGTGTTTTGGTATTGGTATTCTTTCAAAAGAAACTGATACATAAGCCTGCAATAGAAGCGAAAACAGTAGCTGAATAAACTTAAGCATTATGAGCGAAGAAGCATTGATACCGGTAACAGTATGGCTGGCAGGCCGCAGTTACCGCATCCGTATAAAGCCCGAAGAAGAAGAAGCTGTGCGCAAAGCCATAAAACTGGCAGACGAAAAGATAATGGAAATGCGCACACACTATGCAGGTAAAGACGACCAGGATTTCATTGCCATGTGCCTTTTAAGCTATGCGGCAGATAATGCTATTGAGAATTCGTATAATCCTGTTTTATCGAAAGAGCTGAAAGATATGGCTGCGCGCATAGATGGTGCACTGAATGAAGAAGTGGCTGAATAGAAAGTTCACAAAATACAATTCATTATAAAAGGGAGCTGTTAGCTCCCTTTTGTTTTTTCAACACTATGGTATAAAATAATAATGCCGCCATAAAGGCGGCATTATTAATCCTCAATCGGTATGCTTATCGCTGTATGTTCAGCGGTTTGCTAATGATACCTTCTGTAGTAGTAGCACGTACTATGTAACGGCCACTTGCAAAACTGCTTACAGGAAGCTCTACTTTGC
>JANLJF010000111.1 GCA_029255605.1 Azovibrio restrictus | reverse complement strand
ATAAAAACAAAAAATCAGGAAACACCCGATACATAGAAATAACACAAACATGAGCTACTTGCCGCTACAGGCAATGCTTTGACGTTTGATTTAACAACTGATTAATTAATGAGTGGTTAACCAGTTCTAAAGCTCTGGTTAAGTAGCGCTAAAATTTTGGCAACAGGGCTATCGTGATAGCATCTTTGTGTCATCAAAGCAAACGAATACAAAACACAAACACACTTCAAAACAAAAAAACACAAAACACAAGTCATGCAACAAACTATCAACATCCGTAAAGCTGAAGCAACAAAAAAGATAATGTTCTTTGTTTCTATACTGGTTTGCCTGATGCTGGCAGTAAACTTGTAATGACTTACAACCGGACACAGGCCCGTAAGCCTTAGCCCGGTTTTTCTACCGTTCTCTCTTATCCTCTATATGTAAGAAGCCCCGTTTCTACGGGGCTTAATTATTATATAAGGTTGAGAAAAGCACTAATTAAAAAACCGCATACAAACCCAGCCTTTATTTTTTTACATATACTACATACTTGGTTTCGAATGAAGGCTCGGGGAATATATCGTGCACACTCCATGCAGTAGGCTTCAGGCCCGATTGTTTTATCTCTTCGGCAAGGTCGCCACCCTTCAGGCATATAAGGCCATTGGGTAGCTCTTCGCTCTTCTGCCCTTTGCGTAGCATGGGGTTTACCCACCGCCACAGGTCGCCCAACGGCGCTACTGCACGCGAAACGGCAAAGTCGAATGTCTGGCCTTTTATCTCTTCTACCCTGCTATGCACGGCTGTTACGTTCTTTAAGCCTATGGCGTCTGTCACGCCCTGTACCACCTTTATCTTTTTGCCAATGCTATCTGAAAGCAGGAACTCTACCTCCGGAAACATAATAGCCAGCGGAATGCCGGGGAAGCCTCCACCTGTACCTATATCTACCACCTGTGCTCCGTTATCGAATGTGCAGAGGGCTGCTATAGCCAGTGAGTGCAGCACATGCCGCTCGTACAGCGAATCAATATCCTTTCTTGAAATGACGTTTATCTTCTCGTTCCAGTCTTTGTAAAGTGCTTCCAACTGCTGCATTTGCTGCAACTGGGTATCTGTAAAGTCTGAAAAGTATTTAAGTACTATATCCACTGCTGTTTGTTTTTCCAGAAAATGTATGGCGAAAGCACAAAGTTATAAAGCATCCAGCCTATATCCATTAGGGGGAACCATTTTACCAGCCCCTTTTCGCCTGTTTTATTACATACATATTGCCACAGCCACCAATATATCCCGCAGCGTACTGTTATTACACCCAATGCTGCCTGCCATTCGGTAGTGAATAATGCAGCAATGAACAGCAGCCAAACCAACGCATGCGACAAGGCATAGATGCCCAATGCCAGCTTTGTACCTGTACGATAGTATTTGCCGGTAGAGATATGTCTTTGCTTGCGGTTGAACCATTCCTGCCAGCTCTGCGAGGGTGCAGATATGGTAGCTGAGGTGGCCGATGCTACAATGCCCATATCATTCCCTTTCCCTGCACTTTTCACCAACAAGTCATCATCGCCCGATGGTAGTTTGCCCCACACATCCGTTTGTTGTGCTGCCAGCAGTGCTGCTTTAGTACAGGCAAGGTTTCGGCCTACCGCCATATATGGTATACCCGATAAGGCATACCCCGCATATTGCACAAAGGTGTGCAGGGTTTCCCAGCGGATAAATGCATTCAACAGCCCTTTCCCTTCAGCATATTTGCCATAACCTCCCACCAATACCTTAGCATTTTGTATGGGCGCTACCATTTGCAGCAGCCAGGTATCGCTTGCTGGTACACAATCCGCATCGGTCATCAGTAATATATCGTGCTGTGCCTGTGCTACGGCTTTGCTGAGGGCAAACTTTTTACCCGGCAGTGTTTTGGGTGCATCGGAGGAAATATGTACCAACTTTAAGTGTGGGTAACGGGCGGCAAAGCCTTCCAGCACCTGTGCTGTATGGTCAGTAGAGGCATCATTTACCACCACCACCTCGTAGTTATTAATACCCGAGGCATTACTGTATCTTTGCGCCAGTATTACCGGCAGGTTGCGTTGCAGGTTCTCAGCTTCATTTTTAGCACATATTATTACAGAAACAGGTTGAATAGCATCTACTATTGTTTGAGTAACAGCATTTATCCTAAATATGGCACTAAAGAATTGGAGTACATATACCAGTTGAATAGTAATGCATAAGAGGAATAACGCAAATATGGCCCCGGTAATCACGGCAGCAAAGAAACAAAATGGAATTTGAATTAGCAGCAAGGGATAATAACAGCAATGCACGGGCAGGTGTCATCACCACTGCACACGGCACTATAGAAACGCCCATCTTCATGCCGGTAGGCACGGTGGGCAGCGTAAAAGCAGTAACACAGCAACAACTGCGCGATGAGGTAAAGGCCGAAATAATACTGGGCAATACCTACCACCTATACCTGCGCCCCGGTGTGGAAGTGCTGGAACAGGCGGGCGGATTACACAAATTCAATGGCTGGGATAAGCCTATACTTACCGATAGCGGTGGCTACCAGGTATTTTCGCTGGCCAATAACCGTAAGTTGAAGGAAGAGGGTGCGGTATTCCAGTCGCATATAGACGGGTCGAGGCACTTATTTACGCCCGAGAACGTTATAGATATACAGCGCACCATAGGCGCCGATATTATCATGGCTTTTGATGAATGCCCGCCATACCCCAGTGAATATGCCTATGCCAAAAAATCGATGGAGCTGACCCATAGATGGCTGGCCCGCTGCGTGCAGCGTATGAACGAAACGGAACCTAAGTATGGCTATGAGCAATCGCTCTTCCCGATAGTACAGGGTAGCACGTATAAAGACCTGCGCGAGCAGTCGGCAAACTTCATAGCAGGTATGGGCTGTGATGGTAATGCGATAGGTGGCCTTAGCGTGGGTGAACCCGAAGAGATGATGTACGAGATGTGTGCCCTGTGCACAGAACGCCTGCCTGCCGATAAGCCCCGCTACCTGATGGGTGTGGGTACCCCATGGAACATACTGGAGAATATAGCGCTGGGCATTGATATGTTTGACTGTGTGATGCCTACCCGCAATGGGCGTAACGGTATGCTCTTTACATCGAAAGGGGTGGTAAATATTAAGAATAAGAAATGGGCTACCGATTTCAGCCCGATAGATGATGGTATAGACTGCCCTACCAGCAATTATTATACAAAGGCTTACCTGCGACATCTTTTTGTGGCCAATGAAATACTGGGGCTGCAGATAGCGAGCATACACAACCTGGCTTTTTACCTGCATTTGGTAAAACAGGCACGCACCCATATTTTGCAGGGCGATTACAATAGCTGGAAAAACGAAATGGTACCGCACTTAAAACAAAGGTTGTAAAGCCCGGATGAAGAAACTGGATTGGTATATCGTCAGGAAGTTTGTAGGCACCTTCTTTTTTGCCATTATGATATTGGCTGTGATAGCCTGTGTCATCGACCTTTCTGAAAAGTTGAATGACTTTATAGAGCATAAAGCTCCCATTTCGGCAGTGCTCAACTATTTCAAGAATTTCATACCGCATATATCCGCCCTGCTATTCCCGCTGTTCATTTTTATTGCTACTATCTTCTTTACATCCAAGCTGGCTTATAAGTCGGAGATAATAGCTATACTGGCATCGGGCGTGTCCTTCCAGCGTTTTTTGAGGCCATATGTAGTGGGTGCTGCTTTTCTGTGTGTGCTTTCTTACTGCGCCAACCACTGGGTAGTACCGGCTGCCAACAGGCAAAGGCTGGATTTTGAAAACAAATATGTACACGGTAAAACCTTTGCCAGCGACAGGAATGTGCACCTGCGCCTATCCAACAGCCTGTATGTATATGTGATGACTTATGACTACCCTGCGAATACCGGCTACAACTTTACCGCCGAGGTTATCAAGGGTAATAAGGTGATGGAGAAGATATATGCCGAACGCATCAGTTACGATAGTGTAAAGAAGAACTGGAAGCTGTATAATGTGCGCACCCGCGTGAATGATGGCCTGAAAGAAAGCCTGAAATATGATGAAGAACTGGTACGTGCCTACCCCTTTAAGCCTATGGACCTGGAGGAAGATGAGGCCGTAAAAGATGCACTGACCACTCCCGAACTGAATAAATACATAGCCCGCGAAAAGCTGCGTGGCAGGGAAACGCTCAACTTCTTTTATATAGAAAAGCACCGCCGCACAGCACAGCCCTTTGCAGGCTTCATACTTACCATGATAGGTGTGTGTATTGCCAGTCGTAAGGTACGTGGCGGCAGTGGCCTGCATTTGGCTATAGGCATTGTCATCAGTGCGCTGTATATCATGGCCATGCAGTTTACTACTACCTTTTCGGCCAATACGGGTATGAGCCCCATACTGGCGGTATGGATACCCAATATCATCTTTGGTATCGTAGCTATTGTGCTATACCTGCGGCAGGTACGCTAACGACTGAATTACATTAACGGATGGGACGGCAAAGGCTGGCCGGATGTAGACATGTGGCTGTTGTTACGACGGCTGAGTATCAGCTTTACCGTACGCAGAAAATCCTGTGTTGATTTATCTATAATCCTTTTGCAGCCCTTGGTGAAGCGCGGAGAACGCCTGCCCCTGTCTTCTTTATAATCTTCCCTTATCCATACGGCACGGCGGGTAAGGTCATCGTGCAATACACGTACCTTATCCATCAGTTCTTCAAACGAGGGGGTGATACCCGTTTCTTCTATCTGGGCATATACTTCGGCAACATACGAATTCGTAACATTTTCAGCCAGTTTGGTGAACATGTCGAGAAATGGTCGTTGCCCCTTTAGGTATTCGGTGATATTGCCAAACATAATGGTTCGGGAATCTATACAAAGCAAATATAGGGGAATAAATTATAATATTGTCATTTCTCCGTATAACCGGCTCGGTTTTAACAAATAAGGGGCGGTTGCCCGCCCCATTACTATATACTAAAACATCCTGCTATTCTTTTATGAAAGTACCTGCCAGCTTGCCTTCTGCTGTGCTGTAAATGATATGATATATACCCCTTGCCAGGTGGCTTACACCTATCTTTACTTGCGTAGCAGATGTGCTTACCTGTATAGGCACTTCCCTGCCTGTTACATCATATACTTTTACAGCAGCCTTACCGCCGGGTACATCTATATACACGGCATCATTAGCCGGATTGGGATATATCTGTAGCTTAGATGGGGCCTTTACAGTATTACCCACCCCGGTAGCCGGCGTGATGGTATAATGCCTGATAGCCGTATCTGCCAATGCTGTAATGCCGTTTAGTGTCATGCTGTCGCAGTTATTAAGGTGAGAAGTATCTGTAATCACCAATGCGAAGACAAACTTCTTTGTACTCTTAGACGGAAAATCAAAATCATTACTGGCTAATACAAATCGCCTGTCTGAAGCTAAATTACCGGCAGCACATTCAGACCATTCGGTATTTTTAGTAGGATTGCCGCTAAATACATAATTAGCATCGGGGCCAGCACCGCGCCCGGTAGAGGCTGAACCGGGTGTAAAATCATTGTGCAAATGTTGACCATCCCTGAAGGTAGAACGCAGGTAATAATTGTACTCTGTGCCATTTTTAGGATTCCCCGATACCGAGTTATCATTATTGAAATACATGAAGCTGCCTGCGGGTACTTTGGTAGTAGCATTATCACCGGGTAGCTCCAGCAGGGTTATGCCCATAATAGGCGGTGAATCGTGATATTCCCCTGTAGGTGCGCCTGTCCCATCGTAAGCATTGCCATTAAAGCACATGCCCAACCTGCGGGTAGAATCGAACCCTATATAATCATCATTGAAATACCCCAGGTCTACATCCGTCCATAAACCACAACGGAAACCGGTATAATCCTGGTTCGAAGTATTCGTCATTTCATATTCATAGAATATAATGTTAGCTAATGTGCTACTGTTATATGCATACGCTTTAGCACGTACTTCCATCGATATATTTTCCGTCTGACTGTTGGCATGCAACCCTGTAGCGTCGTTAAATATCCACCATAGCATCTGGTCACCTTTTATATCAGGATAATCGCCTGCTAGTGGGTCATAGTTTCCATCTCCATTCAAATCTACAAAGGGGGCCATGGCAGTGGTGATAGTAAGGGCGGCTCCGTTTTTGCCTTTGGCATGGGCATTGTTCTTAGCGGGCCATTCGAGTATAGGGGCTGGCGTATTGGCAAGGGTGTGTGTAGATAATGCTTTGAATGTGGTGATATCTGATTTATTCACCTTCCACACACGTGCCCACGATTCGGATACTGCATTAGCACTGGCAGCATCTGGTGGTACAGGGCCGGGCCATATATCATTGCCGGTTTGGCGATAGCTTTGTGCAGCAGTGTGCATTTGCCCCACTGCATCATAACCGCTGAACCATAGGGCGCTGACGTGGCTCACATGTTTGCCGCTACCTTTGGGAAATTCACATCGGGCTTCGGCCTTTGCGGGGTCCCACCATAGGTCGCCATGCAGGGCTACGGCGGCTTTTATATTGCCCACGTCTACATACTCTATGTCATTAAAGGTCTTTTGTGCCAGGGCATGTGCAGAAAGTACAGTAAAAGCAAGTAAGGTTGAAACGGATTTCATAACGGTTGGTTTTGGTGTTAAATGATATTATATTAAAGGTAACAGCGCCTGTACCGTGGATGCAATAGCTGCATAAAAACCTTACAAACAAAGGAGATTGACCATACTATGCTATGACAAAAAGCAGCAATTTTTTCATAGTATTGTCATGAGGCTTGTATTTATTAACTATCAGTTCATGTCACTGTTAAACATATACTAAACCAACCCGAATAACTGGCATATGCTATGGTGTGATAGTATCTTTAAAAGACACCTACAAAACAGCAGCCCAATGAAGAAGATAACAAGTACACTTATCTTACTCGTAGCATCTTGTAGCGTTTATAGCTGCAGTAGCCACAATAAAGCCCTCACTAAAGAAATAGCTGCCGATAAAATAGCCTATAGCCTGGATAGTATATATGCCCCCTTGTTTCACACCAATAAGCATATAAACCGCACACGCCTGCCCGATAATATAAAAGCCATGAAAGCAGTGGGGTTTATAGACCTGCTGCCTGCCGATGACGGTATGCTGGAGATAAAAGTGCTGGACAAAGCACTGCCTTACTTTGTAAAAGAGGAATTTGACGAACTACAGTTTACCCCCGGATTGATGGATATAGAGGTGGTATCTATAAGGCAGAAAGGAAAGAACAGGCAGGGCAAGCCCGTGTACCTTGTACGCTATAAAGAACAGGTGGTAAAAAGCGAATTTATTAAAGCATGGAAACCACGTGCCCCGAAGCCCGGTATTGTATATAATGGGGAAGCTACATTTATAGCCGATGGCAACAACTGGAAGATTATAGAATGGGACCTTTGATGCCTACACCGCTACAGGCATAGCCGCATAATGGCCGCGCAGGTCTTCAAATATCTGTTCCAGCTCGGCAAGGCTTTCGGTAGATACCAGTCGCATACGGAATTCTTTTACGTGCGATAACCCTTTCAGGTAATTGGCATAGTGGCGACGCATTTCCAGTATACCCAGTTTTTCACCCTTCCACTGCACTGCACCATGCAGGTGCTTCAGGCAGGCTGCTATGCGCTCATCCAGCGTAGGCGGTGGCAGCAGTTCGCCGGTAGCCCTGTAGTGTTTTATCTCGCGGAATATCCAAGGATAGCCTATGGCGGCACGGCCTATCATCACCCCATCCACACCATAGCGGTTCTTATACTCCAATGCCTTTTGCGGGCTATCTATATCCCCATTGCCAAATATGGGTATCTGAATGCGGGGATTGTTCTTCACCTTGCCTATCAGGGTCCAGTCGGCATCGCCTTTATACATCTGCACGCGGGTGCGGCCGTGTATGGCCAGTGCCTGTATGCCCACATCCTGCAGGCGTTCGGCTACGGTTTCTATATTCTTGCTATCCTCATCCCAGCCCAGGCGGGTTTTTACCGTTACAGGTAGTTTGGTGGCTTTTACTACGGCTTCTGTCAGGCGCACCATCAGGTTTATATCCTTCAGCACACCGGCACCGGCACCTTTGCATACTACCTTTTTTACCGGGCAGCCAAAGTTGATGTCCAGCAAATCGGGGTTGGTAGTTTCTATAATGCGGGCACTCATGGCCAGGGCTTCTTCATCCCCACCAAATATCTGTATGCCTATAGGGCGTTCATAATCAAATATATCCAGCTTCTGACGGCTCTTGATGGCATCGCGTATCAACCCTTCGGAAGAGATAAATTCGGTGTACATCAGGTCGGCACCATTCTCTTTGCACACGGCACGGAAGGGCGGGTCGCTCACATCTTCCATAGGTGCCAGCAACAGGGGGAAATCGCCCAATTCTATATTACCGATTTTTGCCATCGAGGGCGCAAAGTTAGGGCTTTTCGGGCAGATATGGCGGGTTCATGTATACGTTCAGTGTTTCAGCGTTTCACCATTTCACACCTGTATTCATGAAACAGTGAAACGACTGAAATAATGCGTATGAATACGTTATGCCCAAGGGTCTAATACTACCTTTACACAGCCATCTTCTTTCTTTTTAAATATATCGTAGCCATGTGCTATTTGAGAAAGTGGCAAGCGGTGTGTGATTATATCATCTAACTTCACTTTACCCTCTGCTACGTATTGCAGCAGTTTATCAATATGCTTATGTGCAGGAGCTTGCCCACCTTTTAGTATGATGCCTTTATCGAAGAACTGCCCTACCGGAAAGTTATCATAAGTAGTAGGATATACACCCAATACCGACACGATACCGCTACGGCGAACAGCACTCATACAGGCTTCCAGTACTTTTACAGAACCTGATTCGAAGTTTACTACTGCTTTTGCTTTTTCCAGTACATTCCTGGCAGGTTCAAAACCTACTGCTTCTATACATACATCTGCACCCCTGCCGTTTGACATAGCCCTTATCTGTTCTACCACCTCTTTTGCACCATCTTCCCATAATATGGTTTCACAGTTGGCTGTTTGCTTTGCTTTATCAAGGCGGTATTGCAAGGTATCTACAATAATAACCCTGCCTGCACCCCGCAGCCAGGCACTCTTTGCAGCCATAATACCTACCGGCCCAGCACCAAATATGGCAACTATTTCACCGCCCTTTACCTCTCCCCAATCCACACCTGTATAACCAGTGGGGAAAATATCTGTAAGGAAAAGTACTTGCTCATCCGTAAGGTTATCGGGCACTATCCGCGGGCCGTAGTGTGCATAGGGCACACGCACGTATTCTGCCTGTCCGCCATCGTAGCCACCATACAGGTCTGTATAGCCAAACAGGGCACCCCCTTTTTCTGTCAGCAGCCCACCTTCGGGGCCATAATTTTCAGGATTGCTATTCTCACAATTGCCCGGTACATCGTGCTGGCAAAAGAAGCATTGACCGCACGCTATAGGGAAAGGCACTACTACCCTGTCGCCACGTTTCAGGTTTTTAATGGCGGAACCTACTTCCTCCACTATACCCATAAACTCGTGCCCCAGCACCATAGGCCTGGGCTGTGGTATGCCACCACTGTATATATGCAGGTCTGACCCACATATGGCTGTAGCTGTTACTTTCAGTATGATGTCGGTATTGTCTTTCAGTTTAGGGTCTTCAACGGTATCGTAAGAGATATTGCGTGGCCCGTGTATTACTGCTGCTTTCATTTGTAGTTATTTATCTGTTTTATCAATTGGTTCCTGTTGTTTACCCATATTATCTGCCAAAGCAGCATCGGGGGTGATAGCAGCCATAGCTACCTGCATTTTATTTTTGAAGCCCGATACCACCATATCATCGCCACGCATCAGTGCTTCGTAGCCGTCTTTTGCTACATCTGCCGGGTCGGCCATATCGTCTTTATCCTGCACTGCCTTCGATTCCGTCATATCGGCCTTGTTGAAGAAATCAGTATCGGTAACACCGGGGAGCAATGCCGTTATAGTAACACCCGTATCCTTTACCTCGCTGCGTATCCCTTCAGTGAAAGATTGTACAAAGGCTTTGGTAGCATGATATACGGCCTGCCACGGCCCTGGTGCTTTGCCTGCTATTGATGACAGGTTCAGTATTTTACCATCGCCACGGGCTACCATGTCTTTCAGAAATTTATGTGTAAGTACTACCAGGCTGGAAATGTTCAACTGTATGATGTCGAGATAACGTTGCAGGTCGCCATCTACAAACAGGCCATACTGCCCCTGTGCGGCATCGTTTACCAGTACATCTACTTTTAAGCCTTTTGCTTGTACTTCATTGTACAACTCTTCGGCTGCACTGGGCTCAAACAGGTCTTTGGCAATGACCGTAATGCGGCTGGAATGGGTACTCAGCTTGCGGGCTACTTCTTCCAGGTCTTCCTGCGAACGGGAAACCAGTATCAGGTTGTAGCCATCCTGTGCAAATAGTTTTACCAGTTCGTAGCCTATGCCGCTGGATGCACCGGTGATGAGTGCTGTTTTATCATTATGCTGTGCCATACTATCGTTTTTCAAGATGAGACCCGAAAAAGTTTATACCAAAACACCACAAGAATTATGTAGAGATAATAGCTGTTGAATTACAAGGGTTTGGATACGGCTACCACACCTGCGCAATTGTGGAAGGGATTGGATTGGCATTAGGCTTATGAAAAGCCCTTGCATTTCATTTGTTTCATATACGTTTCAGCGTTTCACCATTGTATATATGAAACAGTGAAACACGTGAAACAGGAAAATTCCATTACGTTCCGGCGTTCCATCATTCCACTATTGGAATATTGGAAATTGTGGAAATTATACATGCTATGCTGCAACTGTTTAAAATGAACCTTACCGCATAAAATCACTTACCAATCCGTACACCTCATCAAAATGTGTTTCCAGCAGCATATGGCCGCCATCCAATATGTGCACTTGTGCATAGGGCAGGTCTTTCTTGTAGCAAGGTGCTTCTGCCACACTGAAATACTCCTCGCGTGCTCCCCATATTATTAAAGCTGGTGGCTGATGGGTACGGAAATATTGCTGGAAAACAGAGAACATCTTTATGTTGTTTTCATAATCCCTGTTCAATTCAAATTGCATATCTATATTACCTGGGCGCTTCATCAATTCCCAATCCAGCATCGGTAATTCAGGACTTATTCTGTTCAGCATGTCATCAGGCAGCCCGGCGGTATACTCCATCTTTACCCCCTGTTCACTAAGAAAGGCAGCTACTTTCTTCTTTTTCTCAGGTGTGGGGTGCTGCCAGTAGTCTAATGTTTCATTCCATTGCGGGCCTATCCCCTCATCATATGCATTGCCATTCTGTATCACCAGCTTTTCTATCTTTTCAGGCTGGTGCACACACATGCGTAAGCCTATAGGGCATCCATAATCGTGCAGATACAAGCTGAATGATGACAGCCCGATAGCATCTGTAAACTTGCTGATACAAGATGATATATTACTGAAGGTATATGCAAACCGGCTGGAAGGCGGAAAATCACTGAAGCCAAAACCCGGATAATCGGGGGCTACAAGGTGAAACCTATCGGATAAGAGCGTCATCAGGTTTTTAAACATAACAGATGATGTGGGAAAACCATGCAGCAGTAGTATAGACGGGTTACCAATATCCCCTGCTTCCCGGTAAAAGATGTTGATACCTGATACTTGTATATGCTTATTATATATCTGCCTGCCCATACTGTTGTTTACAATAAAATCAGGCCTCGGAACATTACTCTTATGGTGTGCTCACGCTGCTCATGGTACGGTGGGTGTGAGCACGTGAGCAACATGAGCAAAATGATTATGTAACCCCTACCACGGTATCTCTTTCAGTACAAGGGGTTGTTCTGCCAATGTGATGCTATGGTTGTGAAAGTTGCCTTCTTCATCCAGGTAGATGAACACTAATACATCCGTAGCTTTAGACGTAAACTTGGCCAATCGCATATAATGGTCTGCCTTATGGCCTTCTGCTTTGTTCACCACCTTTATTACAGGGCCATCTTTAAAGGTATAAACAGGTTGTTTGAAGAAACCTGAAGTATCGAGTATAGTAAGTGTTTCTCCTACAGGGAAAGGTTTGCTTTTCAATATCTTCACCTGTTCTTCTTTACTATATTTTTCAAGGGTAGCTTTTGTATCGGCACTTACAGGAGTGGCATATTGCACCCTTTCTGTATTGGTTGCAGGGTCATTTACCAGATACACATCGGGCATAGTCTTCTTCAAAGCACTATACTTATTCTGTGTATATATATAATTATTGAGTAAAGCTGTTACCTTTTCATCGGTACGTTGTGCAAAGGCTGCTACAGCTTGGCATAGTGCAAAGGATAGTAATAGTATGTATTTCATATAACAGATAGTTAGGTATTTATATCAAATGTAATTATGGTACACTATTATATCAATAGAGCATGTATATATAAATGTTAATACTGAACAGATAACCTACACACAAGATATGCTCACGCTGCTCACGCCCTCACTACCCGAGCATGATGAGCATGTGAGCAAAACGTGAGCGCTCCAGCCTGCTCCATTGCTCCAACAATGGGTAAGGGGATTTGTGGAGCATGTGGAGCAATACATGTATCTATATATCTCAATTGAATATTTATTATATACAACATATATTATATACTATTTACTCATTGATAATACTTAACCTATTGCAAATACCACCTGCCTGCTCCATTGCTCCACAAAATCCACTGACAGTAACTGGAGCAGGTGGAGCAAAATTTCCACCTGTTCCACAATTTCCAATATTCCACCCATTCCACTATGGAACAAATGGAACGATGGAACGTAATGGAATCCTTCATTTCACTTGTTTCACCTGTTTCACTGTTTCATATATACAATGGTGAAACAATGAAACGCATGAAACACCACTGAAAAACTACCTGCCGATTGTTAATATTATCTCTTGGCACACTATATGCAGATATATGATAATTATGCGTTAGCTTTGCGCGCTATATTTTAAACTTAACCACTCCGCACGTGAGTAGTACTAGTAAAAACCTCAACAAGGCCTCGTTTGCCGGCATTATCATTGCCCTCGGTATCATTTACGGCGATATAGGTACATCTCCACTCTACGTTTTTAATGAAATATGTAACGGCAGAACCATCAGCGAATTGCTGATAATTGGTGGCCTTTCGTGTATCATATGGACGCTGACGTTACAAACCACGGTAAAGTATGTGCTGCTAACCCTGAAAGCCGATAACAAGGGGGAAGGTGGTATCTTCTCGCTCTTTGCACTGGTGCGGCGGCATGGTAAGTGGACAGTCTTCCCCGCAATGCTGGGTGGTGCCACTATATTGGCCGATGGTATGATAACCCCACCCATCTCGGTAACATCTGCCATAGAGGGCTTGCGCAACATACCCGTGATGCACAATATTACCGACCTGACTATCGTAAACATAGTGCTGGCTATTATCACGGCCTTGTTCTTCTTTCAGCAATTTGGTACCGGTGCTATCGGTAAGGCTTTTGGCCCTATCATGACGCTGTGGTTCCTGATGCTGGGCGGCCTTGGGTTTATGCACATAGCCGATGACTGGAGCATCCTTAAAGCATTCAATCCGTATTACGCCATCAAGCTGCTAACGGTTTACCCTAAGGGCTTCTGGATATTAGGCGCGGTATTCCTGTGTACTACGGGTGCCGAAGCACTGTATTCAGACCTTGGCCACTGCGGCCGTGGCAACATACGTGTATCGTGGATATTCGTTAAGCTAACCCTGATACTCAACTACCTGGGGCAGGGTGCATGGCTGCTGAGCCACAAAGGCATGGTGTGGAATGCGGAGCTGAAAAACCCTTTTTTCGAGCTAATGCCCCAATGGTTTATGCTGCCGGGTATCATCATAGCCGCTATGGCGGCCATTATTGCCAGCCAGGCCATGATATCGGCATCCTTTACCCTTATAAATGAGGCCATAAAGCTGAACCTCTGGCCAAAGATGAAGGTGAACTACCCTACCATAGAGCGCGGCCAGTTATTCATACCGGGCATTAATATGCTGCTGTTTATAGGCTGTACGCTGGTGGTATTATACTTCCAGAAATCATCGAATATGGGTGCTGCTTACGGGCTGGCCATCATTTTCACCATGATAATGACATCGTGCCTGTTTGCCTATTATATGTTCATCAAGCGGGTACCTATTGTGGCCATCGTGGGTTATCTTTTATTATTCCTTACTATTGAAATCTCCTTCCTGATAGCCAACCTCGAAAAATTCCCCCATGGTGGTTATGTAGCACTGATAGTAGGCGGTGCCCTGTTTATGGTGATGTTTATATCGTTCAAAGCACGCAAGATAAAGAACAGGTATGTAGAGTTTGTAAGGCTGGAAGATTATGTATCGATATTGCAGGAGCTGAGCAACGATAAAACGATACCCAAATACTCTACCCACCTGGTATATCTTACCAGTGCCAATAACCCTAAGGAGATAGAGCACAAGGTCATCTATTCTATACTATACCGCAAACCCAAGCGTGCCGATATTTACTGGTTTGTGCACGTAGATGTAGTGGATGAGCCCTACACTACCGAATATTCTGTACAGACTATCATTCCAAACGAAATAATCCGTATCGAGTTCCGCCTCGGTTTCAGGGTAGAACATCGCATACAACTCATGTTCCGCAAGGTGGTGGAAGATATGGTGATGAATAAAGAGGTAAACGTGGTGAGCCGCTACGAATCGCTGAGTAAGAACAATGTGAAAGGAGACTTCCGCTTTATAGTGATGGAGAAATTCCTGTCGCGCGATAACGAGCTGCCGTTGTGGGAGCGTATGATAATGCGTGGCTACTTCCTGCTGAAGAAAATAAGCCTGTCGGAAGAACGTGGTTTCGGCCTCGACTCATCAGATGTGACACTGGAAAAATACCCGATAGTAGTATCTACCGTTGCAGATATGAACCTGAAACGTATAGATGTAGAATAAGGCTTTTGAAAGCCTTATTCTAAGTCGCCCAGGCCTATTACCTGGTGTTGTGCTGGTATTTCTACATCGGTATATCCTTTGCGCACCAGTTTATCCCTGAATACCTGCTGCACCTCATACTCCCCGTGTACCAGGAATAGTTTGCGCACCTGCTTAGGGTCCTGGCAGCCAAGCCATTGGCTCATATCATCATAATCGCCATGTGCACTCAGGCTGTTTAATACTTTCACATTTGCCTCTACCATATAATGCAGGCCAAATATGGTTACTTCCTTAGCACCATTCCTTAGCCTGCCCCCCAGCGATTGGGGCTCTGCATACCCTACTATCAATATCGTATTTCGTGCATCGCCTACCGTATGGGCAATATGGTGCTTTACCCTGCCCGCCTCTGCCATACCCGATGCCGATATGATAACACAGGGCTCGGTAGATACATTGAGTGCTTTGGAATCTTCTACATCTTCTATATACTTCAGCCCCGGGAAAGAAAACACATCTTCATCTTTCCGCAGCAGGTCTTGCACGTGTTTATTCAGGTGTTCTGTATGCTGTTTTACCTTCTCTGTTATTTTTATAGATAATGGGCTATCTACATAGTAGCTGATAGGTGGCAGCCTTCTTTCCAGCGAAAGCCTGTTGAGGATAAACAGTAGTTCCTGCGTGCGCCCAAGACTGAAGGCAGGTATTATCACTTTCCCTTTACGCTTCAGGCAGGTTTCTACTATCTGGTTCAGTATCATATCACCGGCTGGGGTTACAAGGTCGTGCAGCTTGTCTCCATAGGTCGATTCCATAATGATATAATCTGCCTGCGGAAAATCCTCAGGAGATTTCAGTATGATATCCCTGTACCTGCCTATATCACCGCTGAAAGTGATGCGTGCTGTTTTGCCATTCTCGCGCACTACAAGGTTTACGGCAGCACTGCCCAGTATATGCCCGCAGTCGGTATACATCAGTTCTACATCGTCATCTATCTTGTATTGTTCGTTATGATCTACCGTATGAAACAATGGTAATACATTGGCCACATCATCTTCGGTATACAGTGGTTCTACTAATTCCCTGCCTTGCTCTTTACGTCTTTTGTTTACATGGCGTATATCGGCTTCCTGTATCCGTGCACTATCCAGTAGTAATATTTCAGCCAGTTCGGCAGTAGGTGGTGTGCAGAATATTTTACCCTTGTAGCCATCCTTCACCAGCTTGGGCAGCAGGCCTATATGGTCTATATGCGCATGCGATATAACAACATAATCTATCTCGCCCGGTTCAAAGCCCCATTCACTATTCAGCCTCAGGGTATCTTTACCCATCCCCTGAAACATGCCACAATCCAGCAATATCTTCTTATCGGGTTTTATATGCACTATATGTTTGGAACCTGTAACCGTTCTGGCAGCACCGTGAAAGGAAATTTTCATTTACAACTATTTATTGTACGAATGTAATTAACAATGCTGAGAAACGAACACACTAAAAACAACGAAGCCCCCATATGGAGGCTTCATTCGTTATATAAATGTATTCTATTTTATTTCACCATCGATTTGAAAACCGGTTCGTCTATCTTCACAGTATATTTTTTACGCATCTCTTCGTTCCAGTTCTTTTCCAGGTAGTCCTGGTATTCTGCTACAATGTAGCCTTTAGCTTCTTCCAGCGATTTTGGTGTAGATGTTTCAAACACTTCATCTGCCTTCACTACGGTATAGCTACCGTTATCATTCTTATGTGCAGGGCTTACTTTGCCTTTCACAATCTCAGCCTTAGGTACGGTTGTAAATTTAGAGAACTCGTAGCGGCCATTCTGGATGGTTACTGCATCGGGTGTTTCTTCAGAGTTTAGTTTTTTCACCACGTCTTCATCCGTAGCATTTTTCTTAGCCATTATCTTCAGGCCTTCTTTCAGGGCAGCTTCATTTTTGAATGTATAGACAGCGCCTTTAAAGCCAGGCTCCCACTGATATTTGTTTTTCTTGGTTTCGTAAAAAGCCTTTAAGCCTGTAGTATCTCTCGATGCTTTGCCCCATACATTCCTGTCCATCAGTTCAAACAGCATGATGCCATCTTTATATTCCTGCATCAGCGATTTAAACTCAGGATTTTCCTCTACCAGCCTGTGTTCTTCGTAGTCATTCAGTACGTTGTTTACATACACATTATACAGGTCGCGTATCAGCCCTGCTTTGTTGCCCATCAGCCTGCCACGTGTCATGGTTTCAGAGAACCTTACGAAATCGGCTTGCGAGTATTCTTTACCACCAAAAGTGTACAGCGGCTTTGTCATACCCGCATAGTCTGCACTATTGAAGATATTGGCTTGCTTACCGGTATCGGGTGTTTGCAGCAGTTTAGTTGTCACCTCTTCCAGGTTAGCAGGGTATTCTTTGAACTTATTTTCCTGCTTTATTTTATTCATGAACGATTCCTTAGCCACTACAGCACGGGCATCGTTTTCTATCCTGCGTTTCAGCTGTGCGTGCATACTATCGTAGCTTTGCAGTGGTATTTTACGCACCAGCTTTATGATGTGGTAACCATAATCTGTTTGCACGGGTGCAGATACATCACCGGGATTCTTCAGCGCATAGGCTGCTTTTTCAAAAGCCGGGGTCATATCGCCCACACCAAATGGCTTCATCAGGCCACCTTCATTGATGGTGAATTTATCGTCAGAGTATTTCTTAACTACATCTTCAAATGGTACACCTTTTTTCAGTTCGGCTTGTGCGCTATCCATTTTCTTACGTGCTGCAGCAAGGCCTTCCTCCCCTTTCGATTTTTGTGTAGCAAACAATATCTGTGCTACCTCTACCTGTCCTTTTGCCGGACGGCGGTCCAGTACTTTTACTATGTGATAGCCAAACTGTGTACGGAAAGGTGCAGATACTTTACCTACAGCCGTGCCATAAGCCGCATTCTCAAACGGGTACACGGTTTGCAGCGCAGTGAAGTAACCTATGTCACCACCGTTATTTTTTGAATCTGCATCTTCAGAATACTTTGCAGCCAGTGCCGCAAAGTCTGCTTTACCCTTGCTTACCGCTTTGTATATACTATCTATACGTTGATATTGTTTCAGCGTATCGGCCGCCGCTGTAAACTTGGAAGACATGATAAGGATATGCGCTACCCTTACTTCTTCTTTCAGCCTATCGTATGCTTCTTTTATCAGCTTTTCGCTCATTACCTCATCGGTAAGGTAGTTTTTGGCCAGCTGCTTACGATAGTTGTTCAGCTCGTGTTCAATAGATGGTAAGGTATCCAGTTGTTGCAACTGCGCTTCCTTTACTTTCATCTTGAACAGGGAGTACAATTCCATATACTCTCTCAGTGCCTTTTCAGAAAAGTCTGCTTTTTTGTTCATGCTGTTTTTCTGATATACTCTCAGAAATTCCTCTTTACTAACAGCATTGTTTCCAAATGTAAATAGTGTTTGTGCAATACCACTTGTCAAAAAAGTAGATGATACAAGACAAGTTAAAACCAGTTTACGCATTTTAATTGAACTGTTTATTTATAAGGTTATTGTTTACCAGCTTTTTCTTTCTTCTCCAGGAACTCTAATAGCCCTGCAATATTAGTATAATCAATTCTTTTGCCCTTAATTATCTTTTTCTCGTCCAAAAGATAAAGTATAGGTGTCATATATACATTATACTTGTCACGGAAATTTGTTCTCACCTCGGGGTCCCATACGTTTATCCAGTCCTGTAGTTTCTTCTCTTTTATAAAATCCTTCCACATCTTCTCGTCGTTCAGCGTCGTTACGGCATATATCTTTACACCTTTATTCTTCAGCACAGCACGATATACAGAGTCCAGCTTCGGCATCTCGTCTTTACAATGCCCGCAGTCGGGCGACCAGAATACTAACAGTGTGTATTTAGATTTTACAAAAGATAATGGCAAATCCCTGTTGGCAGTATCACGCATATTCAGGTCTGGTGCCAGGTTGCCTATCACATTCGGGGCTATCTTACGGGCGTTGTCTATATGCTTTTTCAGGTCTTCATCGCTCAGCCATGTGGCCAGCCCCTTCATATGGTAATTCTCTACAAAATATACATATACGGCATCCATACCCATCACCTTGCTGCTACCGGCATTGTTGGTGAGCCACCACAGCGTATATTTAAATAACTCTTCGCTGTTCTTCGTTTTTTTCAGCAGGGCTTCCCCTTCTTTTATCACGCTATCCTCATACTGCATCACCAGCCTGTTAAAGTATTCATTAAGGCGGGCATCATAAATAGGGGCATGTATCAGGCGGTTGTCGGTAAAATCGAAGCCATCCCAATAGTGTGCTTTATAATAATTGTATGCAAAGGCTGTGTCTTCTGTCTTGCCATCGGCCAGGTAGTGTTTACCCTCGGGCACTTCAGGCAGGTTCAGCGCATTGAATATTTTTGAAAGCAGCGAGTTAGGGTATTTTTTAGCATAGTCTTTACGATAGCGCATCAATGCCTTACCCTTTTCCGTCATTTTTTTAGTGATGGCAGTAGAGTCGGCTGCTGTCTTAGCCGTCTTCAGTTCATCCATAAACTGCTGCTGCTCGGCACCAAAAGTTGACAGGAACTTACCATATTCCAGGACGTGGTTATTCTCTTCCGAGCCTATGAATTTTACACTCAACGGTAAGCCTTTGATGCTGGCGTTTATGGTGATGTCATCACCGTTATTCAATAGAAAATCGAAATACGTTGCCTTGTCTGATAACAGGATCATGTAGATACCACCTACTATCTTTTCTTTGGTTTGCATGGTACCTACCCCATTCTTATCCAGCTTCACAGAGTCGCGCCTGTAGATGGTAGGTAATGGCTTGCCGTAGTAATGCGCCAGGTAAACCAGTGTATCTTTAATATCTGTAAACTTCAGTTGTATCTTATACCCATCGCGTGCCGATGCAGATGGCATGGCAGCAATACCCAGTAAGCCCGCAAGCAGGAAGTTTCTGAAATAGCGTGTGAACATGTGCATGAAAATCTATTTGCCTTTGGCAGCTGACTTTTGTTTATTCTCTAATATATCTAATAACACCGTAATGTTACTATGGTCTAATTTCTTACCCCTGATAATCTTCTTCTCATCTAAGAAATATATAGCGGGTGTTGCATATACATCGTACTGAGATTTGTAGGTAGACTTATGCTCAGGGTCCCAAACGTGTATCCAGTCCTGCAACTTGTGCTTGGCTATGAAATCCGTCCATAGCTTTTGTTCACCCTCGGTACGTACTGCATATATTTTCACACCTTTATCTTTCAGCACGGCACGGTATACAGAGTCTATCTTAGGCATTTCCGTTTGGCAGTGCCCGCATTCCGGCGACCAGAATATGACAAGTGTGTATTTCGCATCTACCGCAGACATCGGCATAGGCTTGCCGTCCACCGTTTGCATCTTTATTTCAGGAGCCAGGTTGCCTATCACATTGGGCGCTACTTTCTGTGCACGGTCTATATATTTAGCCAGCAGTTCATTATCCATCCAGTAGGCGTCACCTTTCATGTGATAGTTTTCTACCATATACACAAATACTTCGTCGAGGCCCATTATCTTACTATTCTGTGCCCATTGGGTTACCCAGTGCAGGGTATATTTAAACAGCTCTTTCCTGCCACGTGCTTTGGCCAGCAGTTTATCAGCCTCTGCATTGATGGTATCGGGTGTAGGCGGCAGCAGCCTGTTGAAGTATTCATCCAGTTTACCATCATAGATGGGTGTATGTATCAGCCTGTCGTCCGTAAAATCAAAATCATCCCAATAGTGCGTACGATAATAGTTGTAGGCAAACATGGTGTCTTCTGTTTTACCATCTTCCAAGTAGTGCTTGCCTTCCGGTACTACAGGCACTTTTATAGCCCTGAAGATATTGGCCAGCAATGTGCCGGGGTATTTCTTTACATAATCCTCGCGGTAAGTAGCCAGTTGCTTGTTCAGCGCTTTACCCCTTTCAGCTATAGACATGGTATCGGCACGGGTAGCAGCCTTTTGCAGTTCGGCTTCCAGCTTCTTCGTCTGGTTGCTGAAGTCTGTAAGGAAAGCCATGTATTTAGAAAAACGGTCGTTTTCAG
Source organism: Azovibrio restrictus (assembly GCA_029255605.1). Lineage (GTDB taxonomy): Bacteria > Bacteroidota > Bacteroidia > Chitinophagales > Chitinophagaceae > Polluticoccus. The sequence goes on along the minus strand of JANLJF010000111.1, from coordinate 1,068 downwards.
GAGACCCGGTGAATTTCAAACTCTGCGGCAACTGCTTGGCAGTAGCATTGATGGTCATATTATCACCATTGTTCAGCAGCAATTCAAAATAGGTAGCCTTATCAGAAAGCAGGATGATATAGATACCTCCCAGCAGCTTTTCTTTCGATTGCATGGTAACAAGCCCGTTCTTATCCATCTTGGCCGAATCGAGCTTATAAATGGTAGGTAATGGCTTACCATAGTAGTGAGCCAGGTAAACCAGTGAATCTTTTACATCGGTAAACTTTATCTGGATCTTATATCCGTCGGCAGCAAAAGCGGTCATGCCGGTAACAAGGCACAATAAAAAGGCTAGAAAGGTGCGTTTCATACTAAGTAATTGGTCGAAAATAATTGTTTTTAAAGACAATTATGGCTTTAGCACGGCTTGGCACTAAGGCAATTGTCAAATTTAAACCTTATAGACAGCGTATCCTAAGCTAATGGACGTAAATTTGCGGCTAATTAACTAATTTCTAACATTCTGTAATTGGCACGTAAAAAGAAGCAGCCGGTAAATAATGTGCTGGTGATGGCATATGCCGCCGAAGGAAAAAGTATTGCTACGCTGGAAGATGGTAAAGTATTATTTGTAGAGAATGCCATACCCGGAGATGTGGTGAATGTGCGCATCACCAAACAAAAGAAAAGCTGGGCAGAGGGTAAGATACTGGATGTGGTAACGCCTTCAACAGACAGGAGAACACCCTTTTGCGAACATTTTGGTATTTGCGGCGGCTGCAAATGGCAGATGCTACCATATGAAAAACAAATACAATACAAACAGCAACAGGTACTGGACCAACTGACAAGGATAGGCCATGTGCAATTGCCGGAAATGACACCCATATCGGGCAGCCCGTTGCAACAGTATTACCGCAATAAACTGGAATTCACCTTCTGCACACACCGCTATCGCACCAACGAGGAACTGAAAGCCGCCGGTGACGAAATACTACCCATAGAGCCGGCACTGGGTTTCCATGCCCCCGGCCTGTTCGATAAAGTGGTAGATATCCATCGCTGCTACCTGCAGGCAGAGCCTAC
>JANLJF010000110.1 GCA_029255605.1 Azovibrio restrictus | reverse complement strand
AACAGCATGAACGGGTGACGACCCTACCCAATATACGTCGCAAGGTCTACACGCCCTTACCCAAAGTGTTTTACAGGCAACAGTTACGTTGCAATTTTACTTTTATTTATTGTTTAAACCTTTTCAAGTAACCATTGGGAGGGATAAAAAAACGTATATCCTGTTCCCAACAAAAAGTATATCATCATGAATAATTTAGAGAATAATAATAACGGGCAAGAGCAGCCACAGAAGCTGCCTACGATATATGATAACCCGAAGATAGACCTCGCCGCCCTGCACGCACGGGTAGATGAACTGGCAAAGCGTGCCAGCTATCACAAAGGCTTATTCATTGTAATGCAGGGCAATGAATGGCTGGAACAAGCCAGTAAGCGCCCCATACCTACCATGCTTTTCAGCGAGTATTGGCATGAAGGGGAACTGTGCATACTGTTTGCAGACACCAATGTGGGCAAGAGCATACTGGCCGTGCAGATAGCCGATAGCATCAGTACGGGCAAAGCCATACCGGGCTTTAAGCTGGAAGCACAGGCACAACCGGTAGTGTACTTCGATTTCGAGCTGTTCGATAAGCAATTTGAAGCAAGGTACAGTATCAATTATACGCATCATTACCAGTTTGACAAACATTTCTACCGTGCGGAGATAAACCCTGAAAGCGAGGTGCCCGACCACTTTGACGACTTTGAGGAATACCTCCACTTCTCGCTGGAAAAGACGATACAGGAAACAGGAGCCAAGGTGCTGGTGATAGATAACCTGACCTACCTGAAGAACGAAACCGAACGCGCCAAAGATGCCCTGCCCCTGATGAAGCAGCTAAAAGCACTGAAAGCCCGCTACGGACTTAGCATACTGGCCCTTGCTCACACCCCCAAGCGCGACCTGTGCAAACCCATGACGCGTAACGACCTGCAAGGCAGCAAGATGCTCATCAACTTTTGTGATAGTAGTTTTTGCATAGGTGAAAGCCAGGGCGATAAAAGCATCCGCTACCTGAAGCAGATAAAGGCACGTGCCACAGAGATAAAGTACGACACCGAAAACGTGCTCCTCTGCCGCATAGAAAAGCCGCACAACTTTTTGCAGTTTTCTACCGCGGGGGTGAGTAGTGAGTATGAACATCTGAAGACCTCAGAGGAAAAGGATAGAGATGAACTGATGGTGCAAGCCCGTGAATTACGCGATGGTGGCATGAGCATCCGTGATATTGCCGATGAGTTGGGCGTTGGTAAATCTACTGTCAGCCGATGGGTAAATGAGTAGTAAACTGTCCCGCTGTCCCATTTGTCCCACCACTGTATGTGTGGGACAGTGGGACACTTGGGACACTACTAAACGTTACGTAGTTATTATAAATCAATTTCAAACTAAATATATCTTTATTGCATGAAACATATAGCCCTCACTATAGTATGCCTGTTATGGATAATAAACATACATGCCAGGTCTTACGCGCCTGCCATACCATATATACAAACATGCGATGGGCAGGATGTAACCGTAAAAGCATGGGCATATCAACCCTATATGCCTTTTCCTTATGGTGCTACAAAAGTGTATCTCAAAGATAAATTGTTATATACTATTGATATGTATACAAGGTATCCTTCCTTTACCAGCAATGATGGCAAGTACTTTGCAATAGTGTACACCACCGGCAATCTTACATTTAAATACATAGATAGTGGCGCGAGAAGCCTTATTGTTACAGATACTATTTATGATTATACACACTATGCTTTAGAAATATACAAAGACGGAATACCCTATAAAATATATACGTTAGGCGATGTAGCAGATACTACACTGCCAATACATATTACCGGCAGGTATAACGATATTTATGACTGGGGATATATAATGAACTGGGAAAGCGAAGAAATAAGCTCTTTATACTTTTCAACAGCAAACTGTAAAAAAGACTACGGCGACGGGCTTGAAAAGTGCAGTACAACCAGCGCAGATAAAAATGATTGTGATTATTGTAAGAGAGAACTGGCAAGATATGCAACCTATCAGAAGGATAGTACCTTTAAAGCACAATCGATATATGTAAAGAACAATAAACTGCATGTAATAGGTAACCATGATGTGGTAACTATCGACTTCAGTAATGATTGCGTTATCGGTAGATTATCTATGCATGAAGTAATAAATGACAAGGACAATTTCAATCCTCCTAAAGTTCATACAACCTATTCAGATGTTGAGCTACCTAAGAAATTTGCCAGCCCGCTGTTAGCATCGGGCAATAAAATGGATAGTAGCTTATGTGCTTACTTAGGGCTTACTACCAACCACATGGGCAAAAAAGGAAAGTGTATGGTGATGTTCATTGAAAGACTGACCATTAAGAGAAACGGGCTGTGTGAAGAAGCAGATGTATGGATAAGCGATGAGCCGGATAGAAGGAACAAATGCCTTTCGCAATACACAAATGAGCAACTGGAAAAACGCATAGAAGAATGGCTGATGTTGCAGCGATACGATACGCGCACCATACTCAAGACTTTTGACAAGTATGCTTACTATCATATAATATATGCTTATTGATGTTGTCCCAAGTGTCCCACTGTCCCACACACAGGGGGATGGGACAAATGGGACAGTGGGACACTCCTGCTGTGTTATTCAGAAATGCATAGAATTTAACCTAACTCAAACCCTTTCAGTTAAAACACTGTCTATACTGTAAAACCACCTTATGAAAAAACTCCTTGCACTTCTTTTGTTATGCCCTATGCTGGCCACTGCCGACGACAACACTACCCCTACCTCCAAACCCAAAGCCCCTAAATGGGAGGCAGGACTGAACACGGGTGCTGCACTGTCTTTCGAAAAAGGATATACGTTTTACGACGATGCCTTGTTTGCAGGGCGCAGTAATATAAGCCTGTATCGAAACATTGGAGGCACGCAGGTAGGTGCACGGGTAGAAGGCGGTTACAGTCCGCTGGATGAAAGCTGGTATATGGCGCCCGAAATAGTGGTGAATAAAACCATCCGCTTCCGCCACCTGTATATATATGGCGGTGGTGGTGTGGGTTATAAAAGAGCAGATAACAGCATGCTCAAGGGGCTTTCCAGCATCAGCAACGGGTTTACCACCGGCTTGCAGGCGGGTATCGTATATCACCTGGGCAGGCACATCAGTGTAAATGCAGAAGCAGGCATCAAAAGCGAGCAGATGTGGGAAAAGAGACAACTACCTTACACCTTAGGCACCGATGCCCCCATGTATCAAACCACCAACTTTAGCGTGTACATGCCCATGAGTGTAGGTATACGCTATCGTTTTTAAGAGGAACAGACAAACACCAAAATGGTATAAGCGCACCTGTAAAAAGGGTGCGTTTTTGTTGTGGTGGGTGTCCCGCTGTCCCCTCCGCGACATTTGGGACAGTTTGATTAATTATCAACGGTAAAGTGTGCCGTTTGGGTTTGGGAAAGGGGGTGAATACTTAGAAGATATTAGTAATTTCAAGTATTAAGGACAATATGGAATACGTATTTATAGACACCTCAATATTCTTTGCTAATAATTTTTTAGAAGGCAAAGAAATAAGAACGCTGCTTGATTTATCAAAAGATGGGCATATAAAAATAGTAATGCCGCAAATAACTCTTAAGGAAATTATTAAAAAGGCAGAAGAAAATGCAATCGAAGCGTTTAATTCATATAATGCCACCCGTGATAAGTTAAGGGTACTTAGAAATATTGAGTCGCTTAAAGCTCAAGTTGGAGAGTCCAAAATAAATGAAAGCCAACAAAAAGAATATATTAAAGAACTACATTCTTATATAAAAAAAGTCATCAAAGTTGCGAAGATTACGATAATTGATTATCCAACTCTAAACATACAAACTGTCTTTGATAAATATTTCAATAAAGAAGCACCATTTAATAATGCAAATAAGAAAAACGAATTCCCTGATGCATTTAGCTTAGCAACAATAGAGCAATGGTGTGAAGAGCACAAACATAAGTGCGTGGTATTTGCTTTAGATAAAGACTTTGAACAGTACCAAAACAACATAATTAATATCGGTAATTCCAAAGAATATATTAATAATACGCTGACAAAGATTGAAAAAGCAAACTATAAAAAGCGGCGCCTAAAAATAGTTGAAGAACTATATAAGAAACGAAAACGTGAATTGGAGGAGGAAATTACTGAATGGTTTAATGAGCAATTACACAGTGAAAGAACATATAGACTTGTTATATCAGGATTAGAAATTTTAGAAATTGAAATATTGGATTGTGAGAGCGAATTACAAGATTATAACATCGTCTCTATCTCTGACATGGCTATCGAAATTACAGCAACATGTGAAATGACTTACAAAGTTCGCTTAAGCATTCCAGATAAAGACTACGCATATTTTGACGAAGTTCAGGGCGATTTCATATATGAAAGAAATACTACAGAAACATTCCGTGGCATAATGAAATTACCAGTTTTGTTGAAAGCAGAAACTCCCATTGCTGGTGATGAATTTACAGACTTAGAAATTGAAAGTATTAATAGCAATAAAGACATACTCATTTGGGAATAGATTTAGTACCCAAACACAAAAGCCGCGGCACAAACCACGGCTTTCATTTATTGCCTTATTAACTTATCAACTAATCAACCCATCAACCCATCAACTACCGAATATACCCCAGCAGTTTCAGCATGCTTTGGGCGCTTTGTTCTTTGGCGTAGAGCCAGTCTTCCAGTTCGCCATTCTTGTTATACTCTACCACTACGTGCTTGGGCGATGGTATCATGCAGTGCTTGATGCCGCCATATCCTGCCAACTGGTCTTGGTACGCACCGGTGTGGAAGAAGCCTATGTATAGCGGCTCTGCACCTTTATCCTTATCTATCTTGGGCAGGAACACGGCATTGATGTGCTCTTCGCTGGTGTAGAAATCGTGGCTATCGCAGGTCAGTCCGCCCAGGTGCACTTCCTGGTATTCCTTATCCCATTTATTAATAGGCAGCATCAGGAATTTTTCACCTATACCCCATGTATCGGGCAGCGTGGTAATGAAAGAGCTATCTATCATATACCATATCTCGCGGTCGTTCTGCTGCTTATCATCCAGCACGCTGTATATCACCGCACCGCTTTCGCCAACGGTAAAGGAGCCAAATTCGGTATAGATATCCGGCACATCTACCTTGTTCTTCTTACACACGTTCTTGATGTTCGATACAATTTCATTCACCATATAGGTATAATCGTAATCGAAGCCCAGCGAGTGCTTGATGGGGAAACCACCACCTATGTTCAGCCCTTTCAGTTCGGGGCATATCTTCTTTAGCTGGCAATACAGGTTCACCACCTTGTTCAGCTCGCTCCAGTAATAGATGTCGTCCTTTATGCCTTTGTTCATAAAGAAGTGCAGCATCTTCAGCTGAAACTTATCGTTGCCTTTTATCTTATCTACATAAAACTCCAGCACATCGCGGCTGCGTATGCCCAGGCGAGATGTATAAAAGTCGAATGTCGGTTCTTCTTCACTGGCTATGCGCAGGCCTATATTCACAGGGTCTTTACTGCGTATCAGGCGCTTGTAATCCTCAAACTCGTTTTTGTTATCCAGTATGGGTATTACATTTTTAAAGCCATCGTTTATCAGGCGGGCTATGGCGCGGGTATATGCCTTGGTTTTAAAACCATTGCAGATGATGATCTTATCCTTGGTTATCTTGCGGCGCTTGTATAGCTGCTTGATGATTTCAATATCGTATGCAAAAGAGGTTTCGATATGCACATCGTGCTTCAGCGTTTCTTCTACCATAAAGGAGAAGTGCGAGCTTTTGGTGCAATAGCAGTAGTAGTAGTTACCATCGTAACGGTGCTTTTTAATGGCATCGTTAAACATCTTTTTAGCCCTGTTTACCTGCATGCCTATTTTGGGCAGATACGTCAGCTTAAAGGGGGTACCGTACTTGTCTATCAGTTTTTTAATATCCAGCCCGTTGAAGTGCAGGTAATTCTCTTTTACATCAAATCCTTCCTGTGGAAAGTCGAACGTTTGGTGGACGAGGTCCGTGTAAGTATTGTTCATCGATACCGAAAAAGCGAGTGGCTAAAACGTTATAAAACCTGTTGTTTGCTTTGAGAAAACAAAAGTAATTATTTGATATGATACTAATCAAAAAAAATATAGCCGCAGCCGTATTGTGTGTATGTTTGCACTCTTTCCTACCAATTTTATATGAAGAAAGCATTGCTGCAAATGCACCTGGCTGTGCTGCTGTGGGGTTTTACGGGTGTGCTGGGCAGGGCTATTACGCTTAGTGCCCCTGTGCTGGTGTGGTACCGTATGCTGCTTACCGCGCTGATAATGGCGGGCATCCTGTATTACCGCAGGCAGTGGGTAAAGATACCCCGCAGGGATATGGGGCAACTGGCACTGATAGGCGGGCTGATGGGGCTGCACTGGGTGGCTTTCTACGGGTCTATCAAGTTTGCAAATGCATCGATAGCACTGGTGTGCCTCTCTACGGCCAGCATTTTCACCTCCATCCTCGACCCGCTGGTAAACAAGAGCAGGTATGATATAAAGGAGCTGGGCATTGGCGCACTGGCACTGGTGGGGGTTTACCTCATCTACCAGTTTCAGCAGTTCTACGGGCTGGGCATCCTCTTTGGGGTGATAGCCGCGGTACTCAGTTCGGTATTTACGGTGCTCAACAAGCGTATAGCGGGCAAATACCCGGCACGTACCATGGTGTATTACGAAATGGGTACGGGCTGGCTGCTCATTACCTTATTGTTACCGCTACAGTTCATCTACTTTCCCGATACGCAGTTTGTACCCGGTATGATGGATGCGGTATGGCTGGTAGTGCTGAGCCTGTGCTGCACGGTATGGGCACAATCGCTGGCGCTGAATGCCCTGAAGCACATCAGCAGCTTTACGGCTACCCTCAGCGTGAATTTAGAGCCTGTGTACGGCATCTTATTAGCTTTTTTACTATTTCAGGAGAATACAGAGCTGCACAGTGGTTTCTTTTGGGGCATGGGGTTAATATTACTTTCTGTAATTTTACAGATGATAAGGCTGCTGAAGCCCGGATTTACTACCACAGGATATGTAAAAGAGAAGAGCGGAATAGATTAGGTACGTACAAGATTTTCTTTACGCTTAATATGTGATGTTATGAACAAGTACCTGGAGCAACTGCTGGAAATAGAAGGCATCGCCAAGAACGAACCCGCTACCCTGCTGAAAGAAGACAAAGCCATGTGCAATGGCAGGCTGATACTATCGGGAAAAAGGCTGGTATTCATCTGCAATGGCTGTGCTGAGCCCGAAGTGGATATAGACCTTGATACCATCAACGCCATCAAGCACGAATCTCATTTTGTAGACAACAATATACTGGCCATCACCTACCTGCAATACGAGGCTGCGCGTTTTACCGTTATTAATACCGATGAATGGGAGGCTGCGATAGAAGAACAACGCATGACCCCGCACATAGAGGTAGAACCGGTGTTTACGCTGAAGTCGTTGAATTAGGGGGATTTTAAGAAGGTTTTAGCAGATGCATCGTTGCTATGTTATTTGCTTTTCTCTAATTTGAAGCTATAATCTATACCCATGCGCCGTACCATATTACTGCTTACGCTGTGCTTAGTTACTGTGCAATCTTATGCGGGTGGACGAATCGTACAATTTTATACCATACAGCAACTGCAGGAACTTACAGCAAAGAACGATGCAGCACAAGTCATGGACTGGGAGGATTTTTTCCAGCGAAGAATGAAAAACAATAGGTGGTATAAGGGAGACAAGGGTGGCTGTGAGATACTATTTGAAACAGATACCTATGTTTATTATGGTTATCCTTTTCATGGTATAGACCGTTGCGATACAAACAATCAGCGCAAAATAGCTGCTACTAAGAATGGAATATATTATTACAAAACAAGCAAAAAGGAATTGCTAAAACATTTTCCCACATATAAATCGGTAGAAGGTTACCGCCTACGGAATATTGTGCAGGGAAATGACACGGTATTACATCCACCTTTAGCTACTTACAGCATACAGGAATATACCTATGCCATAGCGGACAATAAGATACTGGTAGGTGCTAAATATAAACGCGAGCATCAACTGTTTCCTGTCAATGCCCGCTTTATTACTTATTATACATACATAGATATGCATACGTTGGAAGTGAAACCAATGCCGTAGCCTACCCCAGTTTTTCTTCCAGTTCCATTATCTGCTCAAAGGCTTTATCATAGTCTTTGTTCAGCGCATCCAGCTTCGTGGTAAGCTGCCTGTAGGCTTCATCCACCTTCTGAAACTTGTCTTTATCAGAATAGAAAGCAGGGTCTGCCAGTTGTGCTTCCAGTGTTGTCTTTTCTTCTTTCAGCCTGTTCATCTGCTCTTCCAGCTTCTGAAAGGCTTTTTGCTGTTTCTGGTATTCACGTTGCAGGTCGCGCTGTTCGTTTACATTCAGTGCAGGTTTCTCCTGCTTGGGCTTTTCTACTTTCTTTTCTACTACCGGTGCAGGTGCAGCAGCGCCCTGTTGTTTCTGGCGCTTCTCGCGGTCTTGCATAAACACCTGCCACTCGTCATACGGCCCTTCAAATTCTTTTATCTTCTGGTCTTCTATCCACCATATCTTATTAGCTACCTGGCTGATGAAATACCTGTCGTGCGATACCAGTATCAATGTGCCTTCATACTTGTTCAGCGCTTCTATCAGCATCTCTACCGATTGCATATCCAGGTGGTTGGTAGGTTCATCCAGCATCAGGAAGTTGCCCTTCATCGCTATGGTCTTCGCCAGCGCTACCCGCGCCTTCTCTCCACCCGACAGTACTTTAATGCGCTTAAACACATCATCGCCGCTAAACAGGAAACAACCCAGCAACTGGCGCAGTTCCAGTTCGGTCTTACCCGTACCGGCACCTTTCATTTCTTCCAGTATCTCGTTCTCTACCGTCAGTGCTTCCAGCTGGTGCTGTGCATAAAAGCTTTCTTCCACGTTATGCCCTTCCTTACGTTCCCCTTCAAAGGTTTCCCTACCGGCTATAATACGCAGCAGGGTCGATTTACCTTTACCGTTCGCACCTATCAGGGCTATCTTATCGCCACGCAGTATCTCTGCACTGGCATCTTTCAGTATCGTCAGGTCTCCAAAACTCTTGCTTACACCCTTCAGGGTATTGATGATCTTACCCGGTTGCACCGCCACATCAAAGTTGATATTCATAACGGGTACACTACCATCGGGCGATTCTATACGTTCCAGCCTGTCCAGCTTCTTCATAGCACTTTGTGCCTGTGCTGCTTTACTGGCCTTGGCTTTAAAGCGTTCTATAAAGCGTTCCTGCTGGCGTATATAGTCCTGCTGGTTTTCAAAAGCACGTTGCTGCAGTTCCATACGCTCTACCTTTTCCTTTTGGTAGAAGGTGTAGTTGCCGCTATACTGGTGCAGGTCTTGCTGCCATACTTCTACTATCTTAGTCACCATCCTATCCAGGAAATACCTGTCGTGCGATACGATAACCACACTACCCGGATACCCTATCAGGTAACGTTCCAGCCACTCAATAGATGGAAGGTCAAGGTGGTTGGTAGGCTCATCGAGCAGCAGCAGGTCGGGTGCCTGCAGCATCATTTTAGCCAATAGTACACGCATACGCCATCCACCGCTAAACTGGTTGTAAGGGCGTTGCAGGTCGGCAGTAGAAAAACCAAGTCCTTCCAATACCTCTGCACTGCGGTGTTCCATTTCATAGCCACCTGCTACTTCAAAGTCGTGCAGGGCATGGCTGTAATCATCCAGCAGTTTGGCATCATCGGGTTTTGTTTCCAATTCCTTCATAATGCGCTCCATCTCTTTTTCTACCTCGTGTGCTTTTTCAAAAGCCGTCATGGCCACACTCAGGATGGAATTATCTGTAGAAAAGCTCAGTAAGTCCTGGTTGAAGAACCCTATGGTTACGTCTTTGGGTTTATTGATAGTGCCTGCATCGGGTGTATATTCCCTGGTTATCAGCCTCAGCAGGGTCGATTTACCTACGCCATTGCTGCCCACCAGCCCTATACGTTCGCCTGTTCCTATCTGCCAGTTAGCGTTTTCCAGTATCGTCCTTGCACCAAACTGAAATGAAATATTTTGTAATGCGATTAACATAAGTGAACAAAATTACAATCCTTACGTTTAGCATTTGTGCTTCTTGTATTTTTGCGTGTAACTTTTTTTCAGTGCGATATCATATCACATTATTTCTATTCATGTCTTTGCTCCTTACTGCCTGTGGCAGAAGGGCAGCTACACATAAGGAAATACATGCACCCGTAAGCCGGCTGGATGCCGATGGCACACAAAAACTGGTAGCGCTGATAGAAACCTATTACAAGCTGAAAGATGCACTGGTAGCCGATGATGTAGCGATGGCAGATGAGCACACCCTGCACCTGGTAACAGCCGCCAACAACCTGACCACAGGTGATAGCATGGTAAGCGTAACTCTACAGGCAAGGAAGGACACCCTCATCAATGCCTGCAAAGCCATGCTGGAAGCTAAGAACGAGAACATAGAGGTAAAACGCATTTACTTCAGGCAGGTATCAGATGCGGTATATGCCATCAGCACAGCGGCTAAACTGAGCAATGCAGGGGTGTACCGTCAATACTGCCCTATGGCTTTTAATGATGAAGGTGCTTATTGGCTGAGCAATAGCAGGGAAATACAAAACCCGTACTTTGGCAGGAAGATGGAAGAATGTGGCGAGGTAACCGATTCGCTCTAAACAAGAACTTACTATTTACTATTAGAAACAACATATATGCCATATAAGAAACACATCGCATTATCCCTTACCATGCTGCTGCTGGCATTGCCCATGCTATTGCTGGCACAAAAGAAGGTAACGCTGAGCGGTTATATACGCGATGCATCGAGCGGTGAAGCTATGATAAGCGCTACGGTATTTGTAAAAGAACTGGCCATAGGTACGGAAACCAATACTTATGGTTTCTATTCCATATCCGTTCCTGCAGGCACTTATACGGTTATCTATTCTTATGTTGGTTTTGCTACCCGCACAGAAAGCCTCACATTAAGCGATAGTAAGAAACTGGATATAGACATGCAAAACATGTCGGTAATGAAGGAGGTAGAAATAACCAGTACCCGCAGGGATGAAAATGTAAAGGGTACGCAAATGGGTACCATCAGCATATCGGCAGAAAAGATAAAAACACTACCTGTAATATTTGGTGAAACGGATATACTGAAAGCACTGCAACTAATGCCGGGTGTGCAAAGTGCCGGTGAAGGCAACTCGGGCTTTTATGTACGTGGTGGTGGCCCCGACCAAAACCTGATAATACTGGATGATGCTGTAGTATATAACACCGGTCACCTGTTTGGTTTCTTTTCTGTGTTCAATACAGATGCCATCAAGAATGTAACCCTGATAAAAGGTGGTATGCCTGCCAACTATGGTGGGCGTTTATCGTCGGTAGTAGATGTATCGATGAAGGAAGGCAACATGAAGGAGTATCATGCAGAAGGTGGTATCGGCCTCATAGCTTCCCGCCTTACGGTAGAAGGGCCGCTTATAAAAAAGGACAAGGGTTCTTTTATGCTATCGGGTAGGCGCACATATATAGATGTGTTAGTAAAGCCATTCGTTACAGGCCCGCTGTCTGGCTCGGGCTACTATTTCTATGATGCCAATTTGAAAGCCAACTATAAGATAACAGAGAAAGACCGCATCTATGCAAGTGGTTATTTCGGCAGGGATAAGTTCAAATTCCGTAGTGGCAATGGCAACTTCAATGCAGATATACCCTGGGGGAACAGCACGGCTACCCTGCGCTGGAATCACCTTTTCAACAATAAACTATTCCTGAATGCTACGGCGGTGTACAACGACTACCAGTTCGCGTTTAGTGGAGGTGAGGAGGTTTTCCAGTTTAAGCTATCATCCGGCGTACGCGACTGGAATGGTAAAGTAGACCTGGATTATTATACTTCTTTCAATCATAAGATAAAGACGGGTATTGCTTATACCTATCACAAATTTATACCCAACCAGGTATCAGGCCGTAGCGGACAAACAGAACTGAAACCGAACAATGCCCTGATAAAATATGCACACGAAGGCGGTGCCTATATCATGGATGATTTTGAACCTTTCAAATGGCTGCGGGTAAATGCAGGGCTGCGCTATTCATGGTTCGGACAGATAGGGCCTTATACTCAGTATCAGTATGACATCAACCAAAAGAAAAGCGATAGCTCCATATATGGCGGTGGCGACCTGGTAAAAACTTATGGAGGATTAGAACCACGCCTGAACCTGCGTTTCGATATCGATAACAATTCATCGATAAAGGCAAGTGCAGCCAAAGCCTATCAATACATACACCTGGTATCGAACAACGGCAGTACCCTGCCTACCGACCTGTGGGTACCCAGCACCTTCTATGTGCAACCGCAGATGGCATGGCAGTATTCATTGGGCTATTTCCGCAACTTCCTTGACAATAAGATAGAAGCATCGGTAGAAGTGTATTACAAGGACATGAAGAACCAGATAGAATACCGTGAGGGTTATATACCATCTACCCTGCAAGACCCTGAACTGGATTTTGTATTTGGTAAAGGTGAAGCCTACGGTGCCGAGTTCTTTGTAAATAAAACGAAAGGCAGGTTTACAGGCTGGATAGGTTATACGCTGGCATGGACCTATCGTACATTCAAAGACCTGAACAAAGGCAGCCGCTACCCTGCCAAGTACGACCGCCGTCACGACCTGTCGGTAGTAGCTACTTATGAAGCCTCTCCTAAATGGACATTATCCGGCGTGTTCGTATTTGGTTCGGGCAATGCCATTACCCTGCCTACCAATTACTACTTTATAGACCAACAGATAGTGCCTGAATACAGCGACCTGAATGCATATCGTTTGTTCCCTTACCACCGTTTAGACCTTTCAGCCATATATAAGCCAAAGCCTAAGAAAAAACGCAAATGGGAAAGCAGTTGGGCATTTTCTATATACAATGTGTATAGCAGGCAAAACCCTTATTTCCTGTATGTAGATACCCAGGGCGATGTATCGCAAGGAGTGAAAGCCAAAGTAATGCAGGTGTCTATTTTCCCGATACTACCAAGTATTACTTATAATTTTAAATTCTAAATGATTAATTTGCAATAAAGCCTTATTTTTATGCATCCTCAGCAACACAACAGTTGCCATGGTAGCAAATAAGAACCCCTTCCACCAACCAAACACAAAGAAACAAGCATCTAAGTGTATATAATTGATGCTGACATTATTATAAGGGCTTAACTTAAAATATTTAGAAACTTATTATAATTTTAGGAGTGGTATCCGTAACTTTGCGCGCCATTTCTTAACAACGTTCTCTCTTATCCTCTATATGTAACAGAAGCCCCGTTTTTACGGGGCTTATTATTTTGTGGTATCTTTCATACCGGAGCATACCTATAATTGATGAAGGCGGACAAAAAAGAACGGGAACTATTACATACAGCCATAGACAACTGGCTATCCGAAGGCAAACTATCGGCTCAACAGGCTACAGAGCTAAAGGATAGCATAGAACCGGAAGACAGCAATCACCAGGTAGCGCAGTATTTCTTTTTCATCTCTATATCGTGCATCCTGTTATCGTTCGGTGCCATATTTATAGATGATAAGTGGCTGGAACGGGTAAAGAACTACTTTTCGCTCAATAACCTGTTTATTGCCATCACATTCACCATACTATCTGCTGCATGGTTTCTGCTCATTTACAAAAAGCGCCACAATTACAGCAAGGCGGTATTCGAGGTATATAGCACAGCAGGCTCGTTATTAGCCATTACAGCACTGGCTTATTACTGTAAGGATATTGGCTTTGGGCCTAAGTACTCAGGTTTCCTCATGGTAATATCGGTCACGCTGTTTACGCTCTCACGCATACTGCAATCGAATGTGATGTGGCTGGGTGGTATAGCTGCACTGATGGGTTGGTATGGTGCCTTTGCTGAATGGCAAAGCCACAAAGAACTATTCTTAGGCATGAATTATCCGGTACGTTTTTCTGTATTCGGGCTGATAATCGTACTATTATCATTCGCTCAAAAGAAAGTATCTTCTATAGCAGCTACGCAACGTCACACCTATTTCGCAGGGCTCATCATACTGCTTACGGGCTTATGGGGTGTATCTATATTCGGCAATTATAACAGCCTTGATGCATGGGCACAGGTAAGGCAAACACAGGTGATTGCATACGCCATACTCTTTGCAGCCGTAGCAGGTGCATTCTTTTACTATGGCATTAAATATAAAGATGACGCGACAAGGGATATCGCATTAGTAGCCTTATTATTAAACCTGTATTCCCGCTACTTTGAGTTTTTCTGGGATACCACCAATAAAGGTATCTTCTTCCTGATACTCGCTGTATCGTTCTGGTTCATTGGCCACAGGATAGAAAAGTATAAACGCAAGCAAAATACTAAGCAGATACATACTCATTAAGCCACACCTCGGTAGTTACCAGTTGCCATAGCTTGGAGAAGTATACACCTTCATTACGGCGTTGCCACCATTTCTCTATCGTAGCATTATCGAATATACCGCGTTGTTTTAGCCTGTCCAGTTGCATGCGTGCATACTGCTGTATCACGTCAGCGTTCTGCATCCATTCGTGCAGCGGCAGGTTAAAGCCCTTCTTGGGCATATTCATATTCTCTTTGGTAATGTAGCGTTCTGCTACCTTGCGCAACAGTGGCTTTGTAGTAACCCCATCAAAACGCATATGCATAGGCAGGTTGGCTACCCACTCTATCAGCTCATGGTCCAGGTACGGATAACGCACCTCAAGGCTATAGCGCATAGCACTCATATCATCGCGATACACATGGTGCGCACCTATATAGTAAGCCAGGTCGTAATAGTATAATGATTCCGGCGTATTGCGGGTATGTATATCTGCATCGGGCAGTAACGCATCGGCACGTAAAAACGGTTTATCCGTTAGCTGCTTTATTTCAAACGGGCGCATCCCCATCCTTGCATTGATGAAGTATTTGAATACGGTATCGAGGTCGAAGTAGTTCTTCACTTTACGCAGGTAATCATTTATACCCGGCACCAATGCCTGCAGGAAGAATAGCTTTTTACGCTGTTCCCATTTCTTATAATCGAGATAATGATTGTAACCACCAAACACTTCATCTGCACCCAAGCCGTTCATCACCACTTTATAACCTTCTTTATGTAGATAAGCGGATGATGCAATAGCGGGCTCAAGGTTTACATATGGTTCTTCAAAATGGCGCAAATCGCTATCCAGCGTATCTATTACATCTTCGGGTTTTATAAGGTGCACATGCTGATGAATGCCCAGCATCTTAGCCATAGCTATCGCCTGTGGCAATTCATCCATACCCTGCCCTGTGCCATCAAAGCCTAAAGAATAGCAATGAAAGCCACTATGCTGGCGGGCACAAATAGCAGTGATGGTAGTAGAATCCACACCACCACTCATAAGCGATGTTACAGGCACATCAGACCGTAGCTGCATGGTAACAATGTTTTGCAGCTTACTATCCAGGAAGGCGACAGCCTCGGTGGGTGTAATATCTATTGGTGTTTGATTGACAGGGATACTCCAGTAGCGTTCTATATGGGTCGTAGCCTTCTGCATATCTACTACCATGTAGTGGGCAGGCTGCAGCGACTGTATGTTTTCAAAACAAGTGTATGGTGATGGTGTAGTTTGCAACTGGTAATTGGCAAATAAGCCCTGCCAGTTGACCGATGCGTTCACCAATCCGCTCTTCAATATGGCTTTCATTTCAGATGCCCATACCAACCCTGCATCAGATGCATGATAGAACAGCGGTTTGATGCCTAACCTATCGCGTGCTATCAGTACCGTATGTTTTTGCTTATCGTACACGGCAAAAGCAAACATGCCGTTCAGCCTCTGCAATACATCCACACCCCAGTGGCGATAACCATGCAGTATCACTTCCGTATCTGTTTCGCTGGTAAATGCATAGCCTGCCTTCACCAGTTCGTGCTTCAACTCTTTATAGTTATATATCTCACCATTGAAGGTAATGGCTACACTCCCATCTTCCGTTACCATGGGCTGGTGCCCACAGTGCGACAAGTCGATAATAGACAACCTGCGAAAGCCTAAGAATAACGAAGCAGCGGTGGCAGATGAGATAGACCCATATTGTTGTTTAATAGCAGCAACGGTATCTGCACCGGTATAGGAAAGGATTGTATGTGCTGCATCAATAGCTATATACCCCTCATCATCGGGCCCACGGTGGCGTATGGCATTATTCATTTGCTGTATTGCCCCCGGTGCTATTGTATCCTTAAACCTTATGATGCCTGTAATGCCACACATGCGGATGGAAATTTAGCCATAAAAGCCGGCTCAAAAAAACTATTGCCACAAATAAGCTAATATTGCGTTCTGAATTTGTTATAGATGGCGCGGTATTTTTTAGAGGTAATGTATGATGGCACTGCTTTTCACGGCTCTCAGTTACAGGGAGATCTGCCAACCGTGCAATGGGCTGTTAACAATGCACTCTCTACCCTGCTGCGCACACCTATTGAAACCTTTGGCGCCAGCCGCACAGATGAAGGCGTACATGCCCGTGCTAATTTTTATCACTTCGATACCGAAGAAACTCTGCATGATGCATTTATATACAAGCTGAATGCCATACTACCACCTGCCGTAAGTGTGCAGGCCATGTACCTTGCTAATAACCCCGAGCTGAATGCACGTTTCGATGCTATATCGCGCCAATACAGGTATCGTATATACGCACATAAAGACCCCTTTCTTTTGAACCGCGCCTTGCATTACCCTTATCGTATAGATGTAAGTAAGCTACACGAAACGGCTGCTATCATAAAAGAGTACACCGATTTTGAAAGCTTCTCCAAACGCAATACACAAACCTTTACATTCAGGTGTACCATACTCCAGTCGTACTGGGAACAGCATGGACAGGAATTGCATTATGTAGTTGAAGCCAATCGCTTTCTACGAGGTATGGTTCGAGGACTGGTAGGTACCCAATTACAAATAGCACGTGGCAAAGGCACGATACAGGATTTCAGGAACATTGTAGATGCTAAAGATTGCACCAAAGCATACTTCAACGTGGCCGGCCATGGGCTCTATCTTGAAAAGATAACCTTCCCCGAAAACACACTTACAGAAATTAAGGATAAAAGAGGTTAGCTTAAATGTGCTAAGCTACGGTTGATGATGTCTACGCTTTCATCTACCTGTTCTTTTGTGATAATAAGCGGTGGTGCAAAACGTATCTTATCGCCATGCGTGGGTTTAGCCAGCAATCCATATTCTTTCATTTGCAGGCACAGGTCCCAGGCAGCTTCTTTATTATCATGTTTGATAACAATAGCATTCAGCAAGCCCTTACCACGTACTAATGAAATATTCGGGTGATTCAACGCTGTAAGCTGGTTACGCAGGTACTCACCTTGTACCGCAGCATTTTCAGCCATGTGTTCATCTTTTAATACCTGCAGCGAAACCATAGCTACTTTACAAGCCAGCGGGTTACCACCATAGGTAGAACCATGTTCCCCCGGCTTTATAGTCAGCATGATCTCATCATCGGCCAGTACGGCAGATACAGGCATTACGCCACCTGCCAGTGCTTTACCCAATATCAGGATGTCGGGATGTACATTTTCATGATCGCAAGCCAGCATTTTACCGGTGCGTGCCAGCCCTGTCTGTATCTCATCGGCTATGAATAATACATTTGCTTCTTTGCACATGGCTGCGGCTTTGGAAAGGTAGCCTTCATCGGGCACTACCACACCTGCTTCACCCTGAATAGGCTCCACCAGGAAACCTGCCACATTCTTGTCCTGCAAGGCAGCCTGTAGTGCAGCAATATTGTTATACTCCACTACCTCGTAACCCGGCATGAAGGGTCCGAAGTTGATACGCGAAGAAGGATCGGTGCTGAAAGAAACCACATTCAATGTACGGCCATGGAAGTTTTGAGCACAAACGATGATCTTAGCTTTGTTTGCTTCTATACCTTTCACTTCATAGCCCCAGCGGCGTGCCAGTTTCAGTGCTGTCTCTACAGCCTCTACACCGGTATTCATCGGCAATACTTTGTCATAGCCAAAATAGCTGGTAATATACTGTGCATATTCCCCCAGCAGGTCGCTATGAAAAGCACGGGACGTGAGTGTCAGTTTCTGTGCCTGCTCTATAAAAGCTGCTATTATTTTAGGATGACAGTGCCCTTGGTTTACTGCCGAATAGCCTGAAAGAAAATCGAAATAGCGTTTATCATCTACATCCCACACAAAGACACCGGAACCTTTAGACAATACCACCGGTAAAGGATGATAGTTGTGGGCACCGTATTGTTCTTCCAGTTGAAGATATTTCTGTGTTAATGGAGATATAGAAGATGTTGCAAGCATGCAACGAAATTACGAATTAATAGCCGATTTCTCCATTTCCGGCAATGGCACAGGGGTGTACGCATTCATAAGGGATAAGTCTAGGATGGTACTGGTATTGTCTTCTGAACGGTAAAACATCGGTTTGAACTTCGCCCCGAATACCATTTCACCAAATCTATATGAGGTACGTTGCTGTACAATATTTGAAAAATGATCATCAAAACCTTTCAGGAAACACAAAACTTCTATATCAGACTCAGCAAATTCATCTTCACTGATACCATACAGCGGGCTATCCTCATTTATCATGTGTACCAATGTCCAACTAAGGGCAAGGGAATTTATCTTACTTATTTCCAGCGGCAGCGAATAGAAACGGCGTACACGCTGCCCATCTTCATACACATATAGCGATACGGTAACCAGTGCTTCTACGTCTGTCAGGTGGTTATTCTTATAGGTGGCTACTCTTGCCATTAACGCTCTGCCTCCTCTATGTGGTGTTACCAGCATATTCTCGCTGAACATCATATAGGCACGCGGCCGGGTAAAACGACCATATAACAGCCCGGTGACCAATGCAAAAGACAAAATGCCTAAAAACGATTCCAATGATGCAACCACATTTGCTTGCAATCCCGATGGGCTGATGTGACCATAACCTACTGTTGTAAGTGTTTGCGAGCTGAAAAAGAATGCTTGCTCAAAATTGCTGAGCATATCATTTTCGGGGATGATGCCTTTTAGATTCTCTACGCCTATTAATATGTATATGGATGCAAAAATGACATTCAGCGTGGTATAAAACATGAATACCGTTAGCAGGAACTTACCGCGAGACATACGCAGCAGGCTATGGTACAAGCTCAGGCGTTCCCAAAAAGGAATACCAGTTTTGTGCAGGTTGATGCTACCATCCTTATTAGTAAGGCGGCCACCTTCCGTCTGGTTGCTGGTACTAAACCCCGTATTGATTATTGCTTCAAACTTTTTCCTACGCGTTGCCATATATCCGTTTCACTGTTTTGAACTCAATAATGAACGTAACCAGTACAGTAACGATGGTAAAAACCACTCCCAAAATTAAAACAATCCGCGATTCAAAAACAGTTGACAACCAGTAATGAATACCTATAAATACAATAGCAAAAATAACAAGCTTTGTGCACCAGTTTGTTATGGGTAATAATTTATGCCATTTTATATCAAGCACCCGCGACGTATGATACAAATAATAGGCTGCCTGTAAGTAGGTACTCACCACAAAGCTCAAAGCAACGCCGGGTAAATCTAACAACAGGTATAACGGGTACATCAGCATACAGGCTAATATCATATCCAGTAACGCACCTTTATTTATCAGGTTACCCTTATGCCTGTTTTGCAGCACCACTGTAAAATTGTAAGCACGCAATGGCAATACCAATATCGACATCAGGAAAATGGGAACTGATGCTTCATACCTGTTGGTTAGTATTACGGTAAACAATTCGTATCGAAAACATACCAGGAAGAAAAACACAGGAAATACTAAGGCCGATAATATTCTTGCAGTCTTATTCACTACCACTACAGGTGCATCTTCAGCCTTATCTGCCGATAGCTGCATCAGTGCAGCGCCACCTACGGCACCTAATAGGATTGGAAGAAAAGGCACATCCTGCGAGCCGTTATAATATATAGCCGATACGCTTTCTGCCAGTAAAATGGAAATGATAAACTTATCAACGTACTTGAAAACTATTTGCAGCACATCATACAACCCCATGTGCAGCCATAAGTTGCGAATGCTCTTTATTTCAATTTCAGTAACCGGTTGATAATGCTTTTTCACATTCCCATTTACCCATACAGCGCATACCAGCAGCTTCAATACATATAGCAGCAGCAATGCCACAAAAAGCCAGTTAAAAGACAATATGCCCTTCAAAAACAGGTAGTGCATCAATAAGAACACCAACATGTGCAGCATATTCATAACTACAATGCCTTTCAGGTAACGAAAAGCAAGTAGGATAGATTCTGCTATTACCGTAAACGAATAAACGACCAGGAAAGCAACAGATACAGGTAAGGATATCTTATCTGCCTGAAGCCATGCAAATACAATACCGAGTAGTATAACCCATACTGACAGTTGCACATGTTGCTTCGTTTTAAAGCGTTTAATGATTATAGCTAAAACATCGGGGGTATAGGTAAACAGGAAGCTTTGCAACCCTAATGCCCCCAAAGTGCTTAATAATAATAACTGTACCCAGAAATTCTGATAAGCTCCATATGTATCCGTATCCAATTGACGCGAGAAGAATATGAGCACAAGCGTATTGGCCAGTGTCGGAAAGAACCTGGTCAGGAAGATCCATACAGTATTACCTGTAAACGTATTAACTTTTGCTTTTTGCGAAAGCATCACATTCCGTTTTGTTAAGGGTACGTATTATTCGTGCAGGGTTACCGGCTATTACACAATACCCTTCTTCAAAACTCTTGGTAACAACCGCACCCGCACCTACTATAATGAAATCGCCCAGCTTCACGCCCGGCAATACCGTAGCCCCTTTGCCAAACCAGCAAAATCTGCCTACTTCTATGGGTGGATGCTTACTGTACACATCATTATTCACAAAATCGTGGTTGGAAGATATAAGCCCCACATTAGGGCCCAGGTTGGTATAATCTCCTATCAAAACGCCATTGTTAGCATCTATATACACACCCGGAGAGTCGCCCGGGTACACCTCTTTACCACGCGTTATATTTTGTGGGCAATGAATGGTACTCGTATGGTGAATAGCCCATGTTACATCTGCATTCTGGCGTAGTATTTTGCGAAACACGAAATCAGTAAGGTAAAACCCCATACTCATTTCGCTCCGTAGCCCTAAGGCTTTCTTTATACTACGCCCTGCACCCATCTATGCCGTTTCTTCTTTTTTACCGGGCTTTATCAGCCTGAACAAAGAAAACCCACACAAGCCTATCAGCAGCAGCGATGTGATACCGGCTATCCTATCATATTTATAGAATGTTTCAGGATGGAATTTGAACTCTATTTTGTGCTCACCGGCTGGTACTTTTATCGCCCTTAGGAGGTAGTTGGCCTTAATAATCGGTGTCTCTTTACCATCCACATATGCCTTCCAGCCATATGGATAATAAATATCAGCAAACACGGCCAAGCCATTCTGGCTGTTTTTAGATTGGAAGGTCAAATCGTTCAGGCCATATTTGGTAAGCATAATTTTAGCGGTGCTATCCTTACCAAAGCTATAATTGTCCAGTTCATTCTTGAATGTATTGCGTATTACAGCCGTATTTTTAGAATTGAAAGCATTAGCTACCTCTGCTGTGTCTCCCAATTTCTTGGCATTGAGTGCCAGGATTTCTTCATCAGCTGTATTTGCCCATTTTACTTCATTTACAAACCAGCCATTACCATTGGCAGTGGTATTAGGAGCTGCTACAGCTGCGTTACCGCTATTGAAGATGATGTATTTTGTATTCAACATATTCAACACTTCAGTATTGAAGGAGCCACTCATATGCACATCTATCATATCCTGGTATGCTTCCATTTTTGCAGGGCTATAACCACCTATACATTTATGGAAGTATGCCTGTGTAGCATCGTTATACGGGTCGCTTGAAATATCCAGTACGCGATAATACGGATCTTTATCCGCTAATATCTGTTGATCTACCGGGCGTGGTGTCACGGTTTCTACCTCTTCTTTCTCTACAAATTTATCTTCTGTGAGGTAATGACGGGCAACAGACATAATGTCTATAGCTATCAGCAGCACAATACCACCAATAACCATTTTCACGTCCTTCAGTTTATCTTTCAGGTATGCCCATAGCAAACCACCGGCAAGCAGTATGTATTGATGGTACGCCGGTGCGTCTTAAAATGATTCGGCTTGGCACTGTCGGTCAGGT
>JANLJF010000109.1 GCA_029255605.1 Azovibrio restrictus | reverse complement strand
TATCACGTATCAGGATATTGCCCTGCCTTTCATAATAACGGGCATATTTGGCCGTCAGCACACTTTCTACCTGCAGGCTATCGTTGAAAAACTCTACACGCACGCTTTTGCGCATATCGATGTATGGAGGTTTAGCCACGTCATTACGTACAAACTCTTTGGCGAAGAGGCGGGTCTTCATATGCCCGTTCTCGCTTACCAGTAAGGTTACGTCGTGGGCTACATCTTCCCGCGCGGTGCCTTTGCCCACAAGCGCATCTATTTCCTTTGGATCGTTGGTGCAGGAAGCCAGCAGGGTACAAAACAAAATACCCGGAAATATGCTCCGGGCAATTGCTGAAAATATATTGTACCTGTTGGAAATATTAATCATACTTACGCTTGATGAACCATTTGTCGTTCAAAGATATACCTAAACCAAAACGCACAAAAGTTTCGCGTATCAGTCCATTGGTCTTTGTACCGCGGCTGCCTACTTCTATAGAAGTATGGATGCGTGATGTATTGCGCTTGAAAGGCAAGCTAAGACCGGCTGTAACCGCATAGTAATCCAGTTGTGTATTGCGCAACTCTACCGGATCGGTACCATAATAAGCCCCTAAGCGGTAGGTAACGCGTTGCAGGTATTTACGCATGCTGGCAGGGTTAGGTGTATATTCACCACCTACACTTACTTTATAAGTACTGCTTGCCAGGGAATCGATAGTGCCATAGCTTTTATAATCGCTCCAGTTAGCACCTGTATAGTCTATACCCACTACCCACCTGTCATTGCCAGCCAGTTGGATACCGGCGCTATAGCTAAGCGGCATGGTAATCGTCCCTTTTACTTTCCTTGACTGGAAGGCAGTATCAAGCTGGCTGCTGTAGTTGTTGTAGGAAAGCCAATACTGATCGCGGCTGGCATTCAGCGTTTGTGAAAGCGTTACCGTACCACCACCGCGTATCATTAATGATTTTTTCAGTGCATGCTCATACATTGCACCTACTTTCCAGCTAATGCCACCTACACGTGTGTAGGTAGCAAAGCGCGAACTGACCACCTTTTCACTGGTAGTAAGCGGCTCCAGGGAACTGATGTTATCTATCTTGCCGAAAGTATAGCCAAAGTTGAACCCAAGGCTGAAACCTTTGTATTTACCGGCAAAGCCAATGAATGCATTGTTCCATGCCCCATCGCCCTCATAGCTTTTTATAGCCGAACCGAAAGTATCTACCGCGGTTGTATCATTCAGCGAATAATATACCCTTGATACCGGGCGCAGGCCGAAGCTCATACCGGCATATTTACCTATAGGTATACCTACGTTCATATAAGACAAAGTAGCCATGCCTGTACGGTATTTATCCGTACCACCCTGCACAGTACGCGTACTACCCTCGCCACCTGCTTCATAAGTGGTGAGCAACAGTGAGGCATAAGACGCGGGGTTATCCGTATTCACCGCATACGGATTGGTATATGCAGATGAAATGCTACCCATGCCTTTCAGCAAGGTATTAACACCATTGCGTTGCTCACCTATACCGAAGCGTGAGTAAGGAGAGTTTTCTTTATTTGAATTCTGGGCGTTGGCAGCTAAAGCTGTAATTACGAATACGGTTGATAAAAGGTACTTAGCGTATGTGTGGCGCATTATGCTTTAGTATTATATTTAGCCCCTTCATTAGCAAATTGGGGTCTGCAAATATCTTACTTTTAAGTTTGCCTTCAAAGAAAGGTGCATCGCCACCCGTTAATACAGCGTTAAAATCAGCATATTGAGCTGCAAACTCTGATACTATGCCGTCAATTTCGGCAGCCATACCAAATACTGCACCACTACGCATGCAGGTTTCCGTATCATAGCCCAGCAATAGCAATTCGCCTTCCGGCTTCACCAATGGCAGTTTATCCGTAAGGTGGTGCATAGCCGCCAGCCTCATGTGCAAGCCTGGGGATATAGCCCCGCCGCGGAATGTGCGTGTTTTTTGAATAAAATTATACGTAATGCAAGTACCCAGGCACACTACTAAATTGTTATTTGCCGGGAAGGCCATATGTGCTGCTACAGCCATAGCAATCCTGTCTGCACCTAATGAACCGGGGGAAGTATAGGCATTCATAATAGGAACAGGCGTGTTATTATTCATAACCACCAGTGCACGCATCTTTTCTTTTAGCAAAGGCTCTACCTCTACCGACTTATCCGTAACGGAGCAAAGTATGCCTTTGACAGGGTTGTATTCTGAAAGGAGCGCTGCAATGCCATCTCTTGCGTCATCTTCTGCAAAACGCCTGAGATCCTGGATCTGGTCGTTTGCGTCAAAAATGGCTGCTTTCACACGGCTGTTACCCCAATCGATACATAGATTTAGAGACATGCTAATTATTTTTAGGTATAGCCAAAATAGTAAAAACAATTAAAAAAGGGAAAGGCCCTGAAAATAATCGCTACATATTAATATCTCCGGATGACAGGTTGCGGAAATGACCATTCATCTGTATCCGCGCCTTAAGCTGTTCCAGGTCCTGAATAATGGGGTTAATGGTGCCAGTCATATGCCTGCGCAAATATTCCAGTCGATGCAGTTCCGACATCAGCTCCAGCAATTCATATTCCTGCTGCTTGCTGAGCCCAGCGTAACGAGCTATTTCGTAAGAAATAAGTGCGGACTTATTTGCAGGGAATTTTTCGGCAACGCCCAT
Organism: Azovibrio restrictus; assembly: GCA_029255605.1. Lineage (GTDB taxonomy): Bacteria > Bacteroidota > Bacteroidia > Chitinophagales > Chitinophagaceae > Polluticoccus. The sequence goes on along the minus strand of JANLJF010000109.1, from coordinate 19,895 downwards.
CAGGTCGCACAGGCGTTTCACCTCGTTTACCAATATCTTCGATATCTGAGAATCACCATGCTCCATTACATTGGCAGGATAGGTAACGATGGCGCCATTGTACATTTTGCCCGGTATCTCTTTAATGATCTCCAGTATCCTGAAAACCTTTACCCCCGTAGTGCGGATGTCCATCTCACCGCTTTCGTATTCTTTCGCCAATTCTTTTATCTCTATCAGCGTACCATATTCCACTATTTTTTTGTCCATTACCACAGCCAGTCCGAAAGGCCTGTTGTCTTTTATACAGTCCCTTATCAACTGCATATAGCGGGGCTCAAAGATGTGCAGGTTGAGCGGTTCACCGGGGTAGATAATTACTTCGAGAGGAAAAATGGGTATAAAATTGGTCATGCTATGAATGCTTACTGTTTTAGCTGCATGGCGTGCCTTTGCCACAGCAGGAAAAACAAATATACGAATACACCTAATTGCACCTCAAGCATGGGTTCTACCAACAATGCCAGCAGCAAAGAAAGCCATACTGTAAAGAGGAAAAAACCATCGCGCGTTCTTTTTACCCAGCGGAGCGGATAACATACCCAGGCCACAAACAAGGCAAATGCCACTATGCCGCAGCCAAGGCATACTATGAGAAACTGGTTGTGCGGCAGCAAGCGATATTCGGCAGGAACATCGGGGTATTTTACATCGTAGCCGCTGTTCATTTCGGCAAGCATATCGCCGGCACCTACACCGGTGAGCAGGTTTTGCTTTATTTTATCGGTAGCTATATCGTAAGAGATAAGGCGCCCCATATCGCTGTAACCGGATGCCATATTGCCTTTTTGATACAGTTCGTAAGTATGCTTAATATACCACACGCGCTTTTCAAGCGTTGGGATATACCGAATAGCCAATGTGCTGCCTATTACCAGGAATGCTATAACCGCTATGCCTTTCAGCAGGCTTTGGGTAAATAGTAAGCGCAGGCTCCATAGTGCCACAAACAAGTACCAGATAACAAGCCCGGTGCGCGCTGCGAGGATGTGCAGGTATACAGACAGGAAGATGGCAGCTATGATGACCCACCATTTAGCACCTTTATGTTCTATACGCGGCAAGTAGTAAACACTCCAGATAATGAATAAGGCCACTGCCAGGCTATAGCGAATATGATCGCCATAGGCAAGTGTGGGCAATACATGCGAATACACGTACTGCTCCGCATAAAAGGCAGGGTCGACCATAAAGAACGACAAGCTGTAGACTGCGCTTGCGACAAATATGCCTGATGCAATGACAGTAAAAAACGTTAGCTGCCGCTTTGAAAAAGCAGGTAGCAGGGTAAATGCCAGGGGCAAGAGCAATATGGGCAGCTTTACATCGAAACGATAACTCCAGTTATGCTTATCTACCGTCCAGAAATAGGAGATGACATAAAACAGTATCCAACTGATGCCCAACAGCCACCATTTGTCGCGAAACCATTTTTTAGGATGTACCCCCCACAACCCGGCGATACCAAAACCCATTGTAAACAAGGTGAGCACTACCCTTGATGATAAAAAGCCCACAAGCATGCCCAGTGCACAAAACACTGCGATATTGGTACGGGTAAGCCATTTCTGCGTATGGGTAGTCGTGTTCACCAAAGGGGTTTCTTCTATTAACGCATAGCAGCGTTTTTTAGTGCCGGCAAGATAAAACCGCAACGGTTCAATTCAAAATGCGATGCTGCATTCCGTTTCACGCAGGAATAGAGAAATCACATTTATATAGCTATTTTAGCTTGCTATTTTGATGAACATGGCCAAAACAGAAGACGGACAGGCACAAAAGACAAATGAATTGCTATCGCAGATACATGATGGCAACTACCTGGCATTGGCAAGAGGTATTACATGGGTGGAGAATGACCTGCCCGGGTATCATCAACTGCTGATGCAGCTGCGCGATACCGTTACGGCTAAGGTAGTGGGCATTACCGGCCCTCCCGGTGCCGGCAAAAGCACACTGGTAAATGCGCTGCTGCACCACTGGATAGGCCAGGGGAAGAAAATAGCCGTGATAGCAGTGGATCCGTCTTCACCATTCAATTACGGGGCGCTATTGGGTGACCGCATACGTATGGTGGACTTTTATAACCACCCGAATGTGTTTATACGCTCACTGGCTACAAGGGGGGCACTTGGGGGACTCCATCCTAAGATCATAGAAATAACCGACCTGGTAAAAAATGCGGGCTTTGACTATGTGCTGGTAGAAACCGTGGGCGTAGGGCAAAGCGAAGTGGAAATAGCCGGCCTGGCCGACTGTACCATAGTAGCTTTAGTGCCCGAAGCCGGTGATGAAGTGCAGACCCTGAAAGCCGGCATTATGGAAATAGCCAACATATTTGTGGTGAATAAGGCCGACCGCGAGGCTGCTGACACGCTATACCGCAACCTGCGGATACTGGTGCATGAGAAGGCCGACAACGGCGATGAGATACCTGTAATAAAAACCATAGCTACGGAAATGAATGGTGTGGCAGACCTGGCAACGGCTATTGAACAATACTTTGCCACCCATAACAACGCCCCCGATAAAAGGCTGCACCTGCTGACAGAAAAATGCTGGCAATTGCTGGTACATGAGCTTATGAAAGACATTAACCGCAGGAAACTGGCGCAGCAAATAGCCGGTGCCATGCAGCAACCCGGTTTTAACCTGTATGCCTTTGCCCAATCGCTGAATGGCTAAAAAATAATGAAAATACTACCCGTTGCAAGCTGCAACAATAAGCTGTATTGTTATATTTACAAGATGTTCGTGGAAAACGACCCTAACATATGCTAATTGATATTATTGCAGGCGACAGACCGGACATTTTACGCTTGGCCCCTATACTGGAAGCTATACGAAACGAGCAACGTAAGGGCACGAGGTTTGGATATAGGTTTATATATACAGGGAAGGATACAGACATAGGCCTTTATAACGAGCTTTTCTCGGAGCTGGAAATTGACAAGCCTAACTTAATACTGGATATACAGGAACCAACGGAAACGGCCAGCATGGCTGCCATTATGCTGCGCTATGAGCGCATACTGAACAACCACAAGCCGGATATGATATTGGTAACCGGCCGCTCGACAGGGGCAATGGCCTGTGCATTAGCCGCCAGGAAAACAGCCAATATCAAGATAGCATCCCTCAACGCCGGTGTGCGCACGGGCGACGCTACCAATCCGCATGAAATAAACCGTATTGTTACCGACTCGATATCGCAATATTTCTTTACGGCTTCGCATAGTGCCAATCAGCACCTGCGCAATGCCGGCTTTACAGATGAACAACTTTTTCTTATTGGCAGCACGCATATAGACAGCCTGCTGAAACTGAAACCACAGTTCCTGCAACCCACCTTCTGGAACAACCTGCAACTACAGGAAAAGAAGTATTATGTACTGGCACTGAATAAGCCCTATAATACGGGCTACCCAGCTACACTAAAAAACATAGTACTGCGTATATTAAAGCATACAAAAGGGCTACCGGTCATCATGCCGGTGCTACCATCTATAAAAAAGGTGATGGAAGTAGCAGGTGTGCAGGCCCACAACCTGCATATAATGCACCGCATAGGTTATCCGCAGTTTGCCTACCTGTTGGCGCACGCCAAAGGTGTGATAACAGATAGTGTACAAGTGCAGGAAGAAGCTACGGTATTGCACTGCCCTACCATTACATTGTATCCGTATACCGAAACGCCGGAAACCTGCGATATAGGCTACAACCTGCTGGCCGATACACAAAGCAATGCCCTCGAAACGGCTATGGATAAACTGCAAAACAACCACTGGCATAGTGGCAATGCCCCCTACTTATGGGATGGACAAGCTGCAGAGAGATTGGTGGCTACCCTGAAAAATATGATTTAGTCCTTTTCTATATATTTTAAATATCGTTATAAAATAACGATTTGTTAAACACATCATGAAAGGATAATATTATTATTTTAACTTTACAACTTAGCTTCGTAAAGCTATCAGCCACCTCCGGAAAGTATGATGCCGTTGCCCTCACATCTTATTTATTTACTCACTTTTATAAGCGCGCTTATAATAAGTATGGTTTCTATACCGCAGATCATGTATATCTCGGCTAAGAAACGCCTGTTTGATGTGCCTGACAACCACCGCAAAGTACATCAGCGTATAGTGCCCAACCTGGGTGGTGTAGGTATCTTCTTTGCCTTTATTACTACTTGCTCCCTATTTCTAAACCCTGATTCGTTCAGGAACTGGAACTACATTATTGCTTCTACCCTGCTGCTATTCCTTACCGGCATTATGGATGACTTAGTATCGCTGGGCCCATCCAAGAAGTTCATGGCACAATTCATAGCGTCCTTCATCACAGTATGCATTGCCGATATACGCCTGACATCACTGCACGGCATCTTTGGCGTGTATGAGCTTACATACTGGTACAGCGTTATCTTCAGCATTGTAGGCTGCATATTTGTAACCAATGCCTTTAACCTGATAGATGGTATTGACGGGCTGGCCGGCTCTATAGGGCTGCTGTGTACCTTTACCATGGGTGTGTGTCTGGCTGCTACCGGTAATGCAGGTGGTGCCTGCCTTGCATTCAGCCTGATGGGTGCTATTGCCGGTTTCCTGAGATTCAACAAGTCGCCGGCGCGCATTTTTATGGGCGACACTGGTTCGCTGCTGCTGGGTTATATGATATCTGTACTGTGCATCATATTTGTAAACTCGTATAGTTCATCGAAGGCTGTTGCTACTATCGTACACTCGCCTGCCGGCGCGCTGGTAATAGGTTTATCGATACTATTCGTGCCGGTGTTCGATTCTTTCCGTGTATTCGCAACGAGGCTGGCCAAAGGTTCTTCCCCTTTCAAGGCCGACAGAACACACTTACATCACTACCTGCTGGACCTGGGTTTCACACATTCGCGTACTGTAACCATACTGATAACTGCCAATATCCTTATCATCACCGTATCGCTACTGATGCAGGACTTCAACCCTAATCTCGGGATACTGAGCATACTGGTATTATCATTCGGGCTGTTTGCTATACTATATTACATGCGTAAGAAAAGGCTGGCCCAAAATGTGAAAGGCCCGCGCAAACCCATCCCGCCCATCAGCGGCAGTAATGTGACCAAAACGGGCAGCATCATCCACAACGACATAGCAACCAAATAGGCAATTACTGCTCTATTATGTAGGAACTGCTTTGATATCGGTAAAGGTAGAGGTGGGTATTTTCGTGGTAATCTATATTGTTTTCTCTATCCTTATTGGCTTTGATATCGAAGCGTGTGAAAGGTGCTGCGGTATTGTCTTTTAGCTTATCATTGAAGATATTGCCATACTTATTGAGCAGGTAACCGTACCAATACAGCGTTTCATACCCCCTGAAAACCATTTCGCCCGGTTTATTACTACCCACATCTTTTTTATAGCCATATGCTACAGCCTGCCCTGAGCCTGTAGAAAGATCGAAATAAAAAGGAGAAGTGATATATACTACCACATGCGGATATGCATCGGGCTTACGCAAGGAATTCATCGATTTCCATGACGGCATGCCATATACTTCAAAATCGTATTGTGGAAACCATTCGTTAAGCTGATACAACAGTTTTTCAGCTACATCATTATCCAATATGGATACGATCAGCAAATTGACCTTCGTGCTATCGAGTAGTGGTTGCAGCTTAGCCTTAGAAGGCATGGTATTACACAGTACTTTTTTTGCATCCCCATCTTTTATATCCAGATAGCCGTATGCATTGCTATCGACCGATACGTTGGTACGGTATAAAAGTATCGGCGTTTTGTTTTTGTGCTTCTTATTAAATGCTGCTACCAGTTCCTGGCAATGTGTTTGCAACGATGGCTGCAACAGGATGAAGTAAGGATTATTTCGCACACCTGCATCCGTTGGCGAGAGCGCAGATACAAAGTTCACCTTCTTTTTAGCTGCGAAATTGGCCAGTGCCGGTATATATGGCGCATTTACAGCACCAATCACCAGGTCTGTATTTTCCAGTTTTCTGGCCGCTATCAGTGCTTCCGGCTTTTCGGCAGGATTGGTGATATCATGCACATACAAATCGATACTATAGCCGAAATCGCGCAATGTATCGGCCGCCAGCTTCAGGCCCTCGTAAAAGTCAAGGCCTGGTACCGCTTTCTCGGGTATTTTGCCTTTAAACACAGGTTTACCATCGCGTACAAGTTCATCCAGGTATAGTTGTGCAAACACATCTATCCGATACCTGTCTTTCTTAACAGATTCGGGATAATCCTGTATGTTCTCTTTCTTTTTTACAACAGGCTTTTCTTTTACTACCGGTTTTTTGGGGGCTGGCTTTGGTTTGGGTTTAGACTTTTCTTTGCGTTTAAACCACTCCTTCCAGAACTGGGCATGTGCCGGCTGACTATAGCAGCCGAGCAACGCCACCAGTAATATCATTAAACCTATTGTACGTTTCATTTCGCTTGCTTTATTCCCACTCAATAGTTGCAGGGGGTTTGGAGCTTATATCATACACCACCCTGTTGATACCTTTTACCAGGTTGATGATGTCGTTAGATATCTTACCTAAAAGATCGTATGGCAGATGCGCCCAGTCGGCAGTCATGCCATCTACAGATGTTACCGCGCGCAGCGCTACAGTGTATTCGTATGTACGTTCATCGCCCATTACCCCTACACTTTGTACCGGCAACAAGATAGCGCCTGCCTGCCATACCTGGTTATACATGCCACTATCGCGCAGGTGCTGTATGTAAATAGCATCGGCCGCCTGCAGCAGTTTCACCTTTTCTTCGCTAACAGCACCCAGTATGCGGATACCCAAGCCGGGACCGGGGAATGGATGACGCTGCAGGAACATGTCGTCAATACCCAGCTCTTTACCTATTTTACGCACCTCATCTTTAAACAGGTAGCGCAATGGCTCTACCAGCGACAGGTGCATTTTTTCAGGCAAACCACCTACATTGTGATGCGACTTGATGGTAGCAGAAGGGCCATTTACAGAGATAGACTCTATCACATCGGGATAGATAGTACCCTGACCTAAGAAAGACACATCCGGTAATGCTTTCGCTTCTTCCTGGAAAACATCTATAAATAGTTTCCCGATTATCTTACGCTTCTGCTCAGGGTCAGATACGCCATCCAGTTCGCTATAAAAGCGTTGGCGGGCATCTATCCCTTTCGTATTCAGCCCTAAATGTTTGTAGCCTTCCAATACCTGCTCAAACTCATCTTTGCGCAGCAGGCCATTATCAACGAAAATACAATACAGGTTATCGCCAATAGCACGATGGATAAGTGTGGCAGCAACAGTAGAATCGACACCACCGCTAAGCGCCATCACTACTTTCTTATCGCCAACCTCGTTCTTAATGCGTTCCACCGTTTCAGTAACGAAAGATGCAGGTGTCCAGTCTTGCTTGCAACCGCAGATATCCAGTACGAAATTTTTCAGCAACTGGCCACCATCGGTGCTGTGCGTCACCTCGGGGTGAAACTGGATAGCATATACCGGGTTGTTAGCATAGTTATCGGCAGCTTTGTAGGCTGCTACCGGTATGCTTTCGGTACGGGCAATAACTTTAAAGCCTTCCGGCAATTGTTTGATAGTGTCGCTGTGGCTCATCCATACCTGAGAACCATTGTTGATGGTAGCCAGCAGCGGTTCATGAACGATATCCTGCAAATGCGCCCTGCCATACTCGCGGTGGGTAGATTTACCTACCTCGCCACCAGACTGCTGTGCCAGCAATTGTGCACCATAACAAACGGCCAGTACAGGAAGATGGTCGCCCATTTCCTTAACGTTTACTTTAGGTGCATTGGCATCGTTTACAGAAAACGGGCTGCCCGACATGATGATACCTTTCAGGTTTTCATCATACGTCACCGGTTTAGTACAAGGTTGAATTTCGCAGTAGATATTCAGTTCACGCACACGACGTGCTATCAATTGTGTGAATTGTGAACCGAAATCAAGAATTAAAATTTTATCGTTCATCTTAAGAATTAATATACATTAATATTATGCCTGGCCCGTAGTGCCTCCAAAATTGAAAGGGGCTGCAACCGTTTCCTGCTCTTTGATAGGCCCGTTCTGTGCTTCAAAACGTTTCACATTCTCCACCAGTGCACGCATCAGGCGTTTGGCATGCTGTGGTGTCATTACGATACGTGATTTTACTTTTGCTTTAGGCACATTGGGCATCACGCTTACAAAATCGAATACAAACTCGGCAAACGAGTGTGTAATGATAGCGAGGTTGGCATATGTACCATCGGCCATATCTTCTGTCAGTTCTATATTCAGCTGCTGTTCTGCTTGTTGATCTTGTTGCATATAAAAAGGAAAGGATTTAAATGAAGTGGCAAAATTAGCAAAAGATAGCCAGTAGTGGAAAGCCTGTACGATAGAAATGCCATGCATTTAGTGTTTTTATTATAGTTTTGACGCTATGCGTTATCTATTAGCCATTCTATCTATAGCATTTATAAGTTCGTGTAAACCTGAAACATATGTGCCCAAACCACGTGGCTATTACCAGATAGACCTGCCCCAGCGCCAATACCGGCAATTTAATAGTGGAACTTTTCCGTACAGCTTTGAATATCCTGTTTATGGTGAAATAACGAAGGATACCAATATGACAGGTGCTAAGCCGGAAACCCCATACTGGATAAATATTGACTTCCCCACCCTGGGCGGCAGGATATACCTGAGCTATAAACAGGTAACACCTGCGCAGCCCATTTACAAGCTGATAGAAGATGCCTATACCATGTCGGTAGATGCGCATGATAAACGTGCGGATTATATAGAAGAAAGTGTATTTCATAACGACAGCACACATGTACACGGGCTGTTCTATAAAGTGGGCGGCAATGCCGCATCTGCCTACCAGTTTTTCGCGACAGACTCCAGCAAACATTTTCTACGCGGAGCACTGTACTTTGATGTAACCCCAAATGCGGACTCTCTGAAGCCTGTGAATGAATTTCTGAAAACAGATATTGAGCACATATTGCACACGCTGCGCTGGAACTAAAGCAGCGGCAGGCTTACATAGAAGGTGGTGCCTGCACCGTGCACACTATCAAACCAGATGTGACCACCATGCGCTTCAACTATTTGCCTGGAAATTGACAATCCCAGGCCATACGGTTGTTCTCCCGAAGTACCGAAGCGCTTAGCTTCTGTAAACAGATCGAATATCTTATCCTTGATATTATCAGGGATACCGATACCGTTGTCTTTAATGGCAATAACCAGGTCATTATCGCGCTTTGACACGGCAACGTTAATCTGGCCGCCTGACGGACTGAACTTAATAGCATTATTGACAAGGTTATTGATAACCCTTGTCATTTTTTCCTTATTCAGTTGTGCCGCTATCGACTCCGGCGACAGCGTAAGGTTTATTTGCTGATTTTTTTCAGCAGCTTTGAAACCCAGCAGTTCTGTCACACCCTTCATCATACTATTTACATCCAGGGCTTCTTTCTTCAGTTCTTCTGTTTTAAGCGTAGCTGCTTCCAGCAAATCTTTAGTAAGAAACAGGGCATTGTTGCAAGATTCCCTTATCAGTTCCAGATAGCTCTGCTGTTCTGCCGTAAGGTCTTCTTTATCACTTAATAATAAATCTGTGAGGGCCAATGCAGAGTTAACGGGGCTACGCATATCGTGCGACACCGCCTTAAGGATACGATCCTTTTCATCCGTACTCTTCCCTATGGTCGAAATAGCGGCCTCCAGTTTTTGTTTTTGTGCACTTATCTCGTCGTTCAATTCGGTGAGCTTTGCTATATGTTTTCGTGATTCACGCCAGTTGAGATATACCAGGAAGCCTATTATTACCGACATAAGGCAGGCAAACAGGGCCAAAACAAGGTACATATTGCGCGATTCAGTCGTTTTTTCCAGAGCTGTTATCTGCGTTTCATGCTCCATATTCTGTACCCTGCCGTCAAGATCCATCTGATAAATCTTGCGGTTTGCCATGTTCAGCGAATCCTTCAGCATGAAATATGCCAACTGGAATGTGCCGGCATCTGCAGGATTATTTACAGCATTGGCATATTTCCATTTGCTGTTATACCAGCGTAACCGCACTTCAGCACCGGGTAAAGTATCGAGTACCATCTTCACCACATCAAGATACCGGCCTGCTTCCTGCAAGCGACCGGTAATAATGTACAGGTCGGCCAGCTTGATGCGGGTATATTGTGCATCATAATTATCATAGCCCTTCTTCTCATTACTGCGGATACTCTTCAGGAAGACAGTTTCTGCCTCATGATATTTTTTAAGGCCCATATATGCAGTACCCATATTACCAAACACAACACCTGCTGCCTTCTCAAACAACATGCGTTTACTTTCGGGGTATTTCTGCTTTCCTTCTTCTATGCGCACCAGTGCGGCATTGAAATGGATGAGTGCACTATCATATTTGCCCAGCTTATTGTAGCACAAAGCAATATTCCCATCCAACTCTTGCATACGGTAGAAATATGGCAACCAATCTCCACAAGAGTTTAGTCCGTCAAATGACTCCTTGAAATAGCGGATGGATTTACTGTATTGCTCACCACGGTATAAAACCATACCCAGCTTATAGTTGAAATAACCGAGTATGCAGGAGTCCCTGTTAGCTTTTGCTATCTCTTTAGAAATGTGATAATAACGGAATGCTTCGATAAAATTATTCTGCTCAAAAAGGCGGTCAGCCTTGGTATAGTTGGCTATTGCATATTCTTCTGATAAAACCTTCTGGCTGTTCGTGCTTTCCAGCAGCCATATCATACTATCGGTATATTGCAACACACGGGTAGTATCGTGCATATCATAATACATGTCGTAGTAAAAATGATAGTACGCAAACCTATCTTTTACTGTCGGTGCTTGTATTAATGCAAATACGGAATCGATATATTTAGAAGCACCCTTAAAATTATCTACCTCTTTCATGGAATTGGCGCGCTCTATCAGGCTATCCAGCATGGTGGGCTGACGATCAACATTAGATTGCTGTTTGCAGGAAGGCAATACCCAAACTAAAAAACAGAAAAGGGTAAAAAAGAATACGGGCTTATGCAAATTACAGACCTTCAACATTGGCTACTTATAAAAAAGATGGGGTTACCGGTTGTAAATTATAAAATAACGGGGACGTATTAAAGGCAGTAAATTACAATGTAATGTGATATGAAAAAAACCTCGGTAGTTAAAAGAGGATTTACTATTTTCGCAGCCCGAGAATTACATGGCCCCGTAGTTCAATGGATAGAATAGAAGTTTCCTAAACTTTAGATCCAAGTTCGATTCTTGGCGGGGCTACCTCACCGGAAAGGCGAAAAAAATCATCGTCTTTCCGGTTTTTTATTTGGTATAAGTTATTGTTTATCTGATAAATACAACTAACTACACTATTGAGCCGAGAAGTTCGATATTGCAAACCATCAAAATCGATTTTTTCGGGATATATCGAACTTATAATATTTCTCTTCTCCGTAACGGTACCCTTCTCAAACATTATGTCGATTTTGGTTAACGTATTTATGGCTTTATCAAGCTGCCTTTCTATCTTAGCCATAGATGTCACATTCGTTTGTTCTGCGAGCTGTGCCTCTAACTGTGCTATCCTGGATTCACATTGTGCTTTTATGTCTTTGTAATCTCCGGCATCAATCGCATCATTTAGTAACAGTTCTCTGGCTTTAGACAGCTTTATATTAAGTTTATCAATCTCCTCAATAATTTGCTTACTGCCACTTTGCTTTCGTTTGAACTGAATTTGATAGGCTTTTGCAATGATCATCTTGGACAAATCTACAACAGCCGGATGTGGTACATACTTTCTTAATTCCTCAACAAAAAGTTCATTGGCATCATCTGCGCGATGCCTGAAACCGCAGGAAGCAAGACAATGATAATAGTAGTAAAGGCTATACTTTCCTTTTGAAGCACTTCCTGTTACCATTCGGCCACAGTTAGGGCATACCAAATAACCCCGCAATGGCAAATTTTCGTTGGAAGCTATCTTTGTATTTGGCCTTTCCTTGCGTTTGTTATGCTGTTCCTGCACACTCTTTACCAAATAACGCAGCAGCGCATTTCTTGATACACCGTACAGCCTTGCTATCGCTGATTTAGAGACCTGCTTTTGCAGCAGGTTGTTTATCTCTTTATCATGCTGCTGTAGCTTCTTATTCAGCTGGTAGCTGCCCTGCGGCCTGCCTATGGTCTTACCTTCTGCTCTTGCCCTGTTTAGCCCTTCTTTGGTACGCTGGCTGATAAGCTGGCGTTCTATCTCTGCCGACAGGCTGAATGCAAAGGCCAGTACCTTGCTGCTGATATTCTCTCACAACTCAAAGCCTTCTTTGATGCTCATTACCTGTACGCCTTTTTCCATCAGGCGGCCAAGTAATTCCATCACTTCAAAAAGGCTACGTCATAAGCGGCTCAGTTCACTTACCAGCAAAATATCTCATGCCTGCAACTGCTCTATCAATGTACCAAGTTGCCTGCTCTTGTAGCTCTTGGTTCAGCTTTCGGTTTCTGATACCCGCGTTATATCTTCCGGCAGGTTCTTTGATTTGATGTAACTACTGATACTTAACTTCTGATTTTCTACGGTCTGCTTGTCTGTGCTGACCCTGACATATCCGTATAACATGATGCAATAGGCTACAAAATAAAACTATTGCAGTTATACCCATTTACAGAGTTAATTGCAACAGTTTTTATAACGATAAATTGTATCACTGCATCGTGCAGTTATCGCTCCATTTAAACGGTCGGTTTCGCGGGTAATAATTACATACACTATTCATTTAAAAAAGCATACAACTTAGGAAAAGCAGTTAGCAGTTTTTTATTTTTTAGTGCGGGATTTTCCCCATACTCTAACCCAACCTCAATATATTCTCTAATCATTGATTTTACTTTAGAGCTAATACCGCTTATAGCACTGATATATTTTGCTTCCCCGATTAGTAAAATCAAATCAACAATTACACTACCGTGGTCATATCCAACTGCATCATAGAACTGTAATAATGATAGCTTTTTGATTGAGTTTTCATCCGCTTTAACAGCATTTCTTAAAAGTTCACAATAATTGTAATCTTGCTTAGTTGAAGACATAAGCAATAATTCGCTTACCTCAATACCAGCTACATTCGTACACTTATCGTTGCTACAAGAAATACAAAATAATAACAGTATAGCTATTGTGATTTTTATGCTATTGCCCATTTGTAGTAGTTTGCTTTTGTGGTATATTATCCTCTCCAGTTACCTTTATTGTTCCATAGTTGGTCAATTTGCTATTCGGATTAAGCCACTGATAGCCCCTTTTTTCTTTTACAGTAGTCTTACTTGTATTATCTAACATATCAGACACTACGTTCCACTCGGCTGTACGGTCTTCTGCTGATTGGTCACATGTTACACAGCCCCAACTTACCGAACCTAAGTGAAATCTAAAACCAGTTCTACCTGTTTCTTCGTGGGTGTCATCATATGGTTTACCATCTTGTGCGTCCAACCTATACCATCCTTTATGACGTGTATCTGCATTATTGTCTAAAATAGAATAGTTACCAGTTGGGATAGCCTTTTGGTTTGGACTATTTGGGTCTCTTGTTACTTCACCATTTATAGACGAACCTCCTGTAAACACATTATCTAACCTCAGCCATTGATTATGGGTTTGTTTGCCGTTCTTATCTCGTATTCCCTCGGGTTTATAATCTGATGCTTTCACAACTTTCATGGGCAGACCTTTAACATGCTTATCCATGTCGGTTAGGAATAATTGTTTTGCATTTCTATAAAATACCCCTCGAACAGTGTCGCCAAGAGGGTCAGAATTTTTAATAGGATTATTACTAAAAGCAGAATACGGACTCATAGATGCATTAGGTTTGGGGTCTAAGTTCCATCTTCTGCCCAGCCTTGTATCATACTCCCAATGCAATGCAGTCGTGTGATTTCCAATACCTGCTATCTCGTTTACCTTCTCTTGTCCGTTGAACCCGAAACGATATTTTGCAGTATCCGCCTCAGCAAATTTAAACCTATTTGGCATTAGCATACCAAAGGGATAATAATCCTGCACCGAGGACAGGTCTGCATGATAGTAACTATACAAGGTGTCGCCCTCGTTGATGTACTTGCCGGTCTTCCTGTCAAGTACGGTAGCCAATACATTGCCTAAGTGGTCGGTCAGTTCATATTGCTTCATACCTATCTTACGGCTGGTTTTCCAGGTGCTGTTGTCTATGGCCACAAAAGGCGTTTTCTGGTTACCGGCCGATATATCACCGTAATCGAAACTGTACCAGGGCACGGCAGTGTTTAGCCCGGTCTGTGGCGTAACGCCGGAGTTGACATCATAAGTATTGCGGAAAGCGTGGATACCGTAAAGGCAAGATTTGAAATTGCAGCGGTGCTTAAAGAACTGAATGACTATGGGGCATACCACAACCGGGCAAAGTACTGGATGGACTTTGGCAACAGCCAGTCCACAGGGCAGGTACTATTGTCCACCATTGGAAACATCAGGCAACCTAAGTCTGAAAAATACCAGGCGGTTGCCAACCTTCCCTTCATAACCCATGAATATGGCGCGTTATTGAAGCAGTCTGAAGCAACCGATGATACGCCAAGCTGTTCATTGGCGGAGGCGTTAGAAAAGCAAGACCTGTACATTAATGCCTCGCTTGCGCAAATGGGCTGCTCCCTGCTATGGCACCTTTTCCGTCACGGAATGACAGAAAACAGGGGCTTTTTTCACAACCTTGACAATTTCACTACCCAACCCATAAAGGTCGCCTAAAGCGCTCCCGCGCGGCGCATCGGGATTCCGTTCCCCGTGGGCGGAACCCCGCTGCGCGGGAAGCGGTGCAGCCACTTGTCCGGAAACGGATTGGCGTATTTATTTCTTTATTCGGTTATCCGTTTCCGAACAACAGGCCGCGGTATTTTTTTTTGGTGATGCCGACAGCTTGCTACCATCCATTTCGGTCAATGCATTTCCCTAGACAGCAAGAGAAGGTCTTTGACTTTATTAGCAAGTTCATCAGCAAACATTTTCTTTCAAAGCAACACATACACATAATAATGAATATAGTCACTTGCATTTTAATGCTCAGATTCTTCGCTTTTTGAAAAAGTTTTGTAACTGAATAACGATGTTGAATTTATGAAGCACCTTGGTTGGAAAAGTCTGGTGTTCTTGTTAGTAATAGTCGAGTACCAAGAACGATGCTCGTATTAAATTACGAAGTCAGTTATCGAAATGATTCAGTTATAGCCTAGTCCTCTTAACTAAGCCAAACACATTAAATACTCTGGTGTACATATAAATTGATGACAAATTGGAGCAAGCCTGACCCAATTCCTTTTCCCTGCATAAAAGTTACGGATATACCTATTCCACACTTAGCGGCTCAGTTTTTTTAAATAGTGTATCCATTTTAGCATGAAGAGATGGGTTCGTTAATCGGTATAGTTCATCTAAGAAATCTGTTGAAACAGGTTTTGGGTTGGGGTATTTGTGTTTCTCAATAAAACTTCTCAGTACTTCATTTACCTTTTGCTCACCTATTAATTCACTTAAAAGATACATCACCACGGCTCCTTTTGAATAGGATATATGCGTTTCTGCTGTCGGAACCTTATACAATGGTTGTTCTGTTGAAAAACCTCTGCTGAAGGAATAAATGTCGAGGTGCATTTTTATACGATCCAGCATTTTTTCTTTGCCATGCATTTTTTTCAGCAACATCATTTCGGTGTACATGGCCATTGTTTCAGTAAGCATGGCCGATCCATCTCTGTCGTCAGGATTTATTTGACTATTGCCCCACCATAAATGAGACAGTTCATGCCCGGCTAATTCATTGATCACATCTTGTTGCTTATCGGCTTTAATATTGGAGTGAAAAACCATGTTTTCTGTCATGTAGATCGTTGCAGGATAAGCCGTAGCTGCAAAGCCACTGGTAAAGCCCGATACTTCTGCAAACCGGACGGTTTTAAATGGACAGGGTCCAAAATTTGTTTCACAATAATCCATGGTTAGCCGTGCGTTATTCATGAGATGATCTACGTTCTCTGCATGTGTTGGGTGATAATAGATCTCAAAACTTTTTCCCTTATAGGTTTCCTTTTTTACGGCATATTGAGCAGAAGATACACCAAACCGAAGTGGAATGGGGTCATTGGTTTTGTACTGGAAATAATTCCTGTTTTGTTGTTTCCAGTTTTTGGTTAACTCTCCTACACCAAGGGCCGTTTGATTACCTGATGTAGAGATCGTCATATCAAGTGTAATGAAATCATCATTTGCAGTCTTTGGTGCGTCAAATCTTGTGGTGGCCGATGGGGTACCCAGTTTGTATTTTTTCCTGGTTGCTTCATCTCCAATTTCATTTTCAAGTACATATCCAAAATGAGGATAGTATCGGCTAATACGCATAAAGGAACCGTTTTCAACAATGGCATTAAATGATTGATGACCGTTCACCGCTTTCCACTGGTAGGAAATATTGAAATGAAAGGTTGCTTTTTGATTGGGCATTAACGCTTCCTGAAGAGCAAGAACCTGGTACTGATCTTTGACTGTAATTATTTCATCAGCAATTTGAAGTGCCGCACTTTCTATTTTAAAATCATTGGCGAAATTGACCAGGATGCTGTCGATATTTGAATTGGTTTTGTTTTCGAGTGTGTAGACACCTTTTATTTGGTAAGTGTTTTCTTCCGGAAACAAATCTACAGTTGTAATTATGTCGGTAACGGTTGGTTGAGGGCGACTACTGTATTTACGATACTGCTTTTCGTAATTTGCCCGTGCTATTAAACTGGCTGTTTCGCTTTTGGGTTTATATCCATCCAATAATTTTATGCCGGTATAAGAAGATAAAGAGACAGACCCGATTAACAGTATCCATATCTGCAAGCTTCTATTGGTCTTCTTTACTAGGTAGAAGATGCTGAGTAGTGCTACCAGGCAACAAAGCCCAAAGAATATTCCTTTTAAATACGCTGAACCATATAGGCCAAACCCATTCATATCACTATACTTCATCTGAATAACACGGAATATTTTCGCCAGCGGATATGTGATAAAATTTTTACCAAGGGATGTTGCCATTATAAAAACGAATAGTATTGTAACACCCAACCCTACATACTTCTGGTTGATTACTTTTTTAATCAATAATAGAAATCCGCTCATAAGAATCAATGGCAACGTGATAAAGAGAAACAGGTTGCTATACACTTTCCATTCAATGGCCGTATAGTTGTATAATAATTGGAATGCAATTCCTTCAAAAATAGATGCAACGGTAAAAATGAATGCTACTACTGTTAATGATATCCACTTTGCAAAATAAGCGGTAGAGGTATTGGCGGTACTGTTTTCAATCAGGTTAAAACGTACAGTGTTGCTTCGCCAAAAAATATCGAATGCATAATACAATACGATGATCAAACCTAATTCATAAAAATGCTGAATAATGGTAGTGGTCATTAGTCCTGAGGTCACATATTGCTGTGGAATTCTGAGGCCCTTTTCAATTGCTGCATACATTTCCATTCCTACTGTAAAAAGGACACACAATAAAGCCAGTATAAAAGGAATGCTTTTTACGATATAGGTTAAATGTAGTTTAGAAAAAGAAAGCAAAGCCTTTACTTGTGCCTGGGTATTATGTTGTGTAGGCATGCGTTTGTAGCTGAAGCTCAAATTATTGCCGTGTGTGTTTTCTTTTGATTTGGATGGGAGCTTTGATTGTATTTTTGAAAAATTAAATTTTCTGACACTTATATAAAACAATAATAAAGAGACGAGCACGACAATCATTCTATTCAAGGCAAATAATCCCTTTATCGAAATCAGTTGTGTGTTTCTCTGTTGAACCGTCCAGGTTGATGTTTGATAGAAGTATGCGGACATCCCAAACGGGTCTGCGATAGCGCTGATAAACCTTGCTTGTTCCGATTGCGGTAATGAGCCTGCCATTATAGGGGAGCCTGAATAAATGAGGGTGACCATATATACCATATACAGCATTAGGCCACTAACGTATATGATCAATTTGTTTTTTGAGATCCATCCGGCAAAGCTTAAAACAGCCGTTATAAAAAGCGTGTTGATAAAAGTAAACAAGAGAACAGGTTGTATATAGTAGAGCAATGAAACATGCTCACTCCGTAAGTTGGTAGCCGATAAAGAATGGCCAAGCAAAAAGCTTCCTGTAAATATAAGGGTGGGTAAAAAGCTGATTGTTAACAATGATGCAAATCTGGCTGCAATAAATTGCTTTTTCCTGATTGGGGTGCTGAAAAATATCTGGTGAAAATTATGGTCAAGCTCTTTATTTACATGCTGGGCTACAAAAATGGTAGAAAACAGAATAGCTGATAAGCTGAAGAGTGCGGTGATAAAAGAAATCTGGTAAGGTGAATTTTGATAAACATTTTCGCTTATTGTAAAGTGTGCATCTTTCCCTATCACTATGCCCAATGTAATTATCAAGGCCAGCAATACCCAGGTGGTCCATCTTTTGAAGAAACGCTTTATGTCGAATAAGAATAAGGTATTCATCATTAGTTTGAGTTTTGATTGAGTATAGAGAAGTACACATCTTCCAGGCTGGGGGCTATGGACTGGAATCCGGCAGGCATCACATCTGACATGATATGAATATTTAGATTGCCTGTAATAAATTGTGAGGATATAACCCTGTGCTCACTTTTATAACCGTCAAGCTCCTGCTTTAGTATTTGCTTTCGTCCGATGCGCCCCTGAAGGCCTGCAATAAGATCATTGGGATTACCTTGTTGCAAAACAGCCCCGTTATTGATGATGGCCATTTGAGAACACAAATTGCGAACATCTTCCACGAGATGCGTGGAAAGAATAATGATGATGTCCTCTCCCAGTTCACTGAGCAGACTGTTAAACCTGTTGCGCTCTTCGGGATCAAGTCCTGCCGTAGGCTCGTCTACAATAATAATCTTCGGATTGCCCAATAATGCCTGGGCAACGCCAAATCTTTGCTTCATGCCACCTGAAAAAGTATGCACTTCTTTTTTCCGGTAATCAAATAAATTCACTTTTTGCAGTAGCGATAATATTTGTTCCTTTCTGTCATGTCTGTTGGTAACCCCTTTTAAAATAGCCAGGTGGTTCAGCAGATCGTATGCAGCTATTTTAGGATACACGCCAAAGTCCTGAGGTAAAAAGCCCAACTGTTTTTTAAGGAAGAAAGGATCATCAAAAACATTTACATTATTGAAAAATATCTGACCACTGTCAGCAGTTTGCAGACCAACTATAGTACGCATAAGCGATGATTTTCCCGCACCATTTGGCCCCAATAATCCAAACAGACCATTGCTTATTTCCAATGAAATGTTGTTGATGGCTTTTACTCCATTGGGATAAATCTTGTTCAGATTTTTGATAATTAATTTATTCATAGCATAAACTTTTAGGCAACAGAATTTCAGACAGAAACCGGTTTTTTTACAGACACTATCCCTTTAGCAGTCACCTGTTTTGATGTTTAAGTTTTTCCTAAACCAATGATCACTTCTTTTCCGGTGCAGGAATTTGTGGGTTACTGTCTTGTTATTGTTTAACTCATTCCTTTTACTATCTGGGATTGAAAAGCGGTAGGCCTGGATTGCGATTTCTTGTTCTTGCCCATACACAGTTCTGTAATGTCCGGGATCTTATATAAAAGTAGGAAAGATCTTCGTTTTTTCCGGGAAATACCCGTCTACAATGGGACTACATTCTATTACAGACAGTGACTACAATGTAGAC
>JANLJF010000108.1 GCA_029255605.1 Azovibrio restrictus | reverse complement strand
ATAAATAATACATAAGGCTGCCTCGACAGGCAGCCTTATACATAGCATGTGTGTTGTTTGTATTAGTTTGCTTTTTGCACTTTATAGGTGTGCGTAAAACCCGTAACAGTATTTTCTACTGTTATTAAGTACATGCCCGGTACCCAGGTGCGGCTTACCTGGTTCAGGTGGCTATTGATAAGATTGCCCATACTACCATATACATCCATTTTCCTGCCTGTTATATCCGTTACAGATATGATGAGGAACTGTGCGTTCATCTCCTCAGACAGTTGTATGTTCAGTTCGCTGGTGTATGGATTAGGGAAGAACAGTACATCCTGTGCCTCTGAAACGTTTTCTACGCCTGTGGTTTTAAATGCGCTGGCTCCCCATGGTACATATTTATTATTCAGGTAGTAATCTGTAGCTGAACTGTACATGGTATATGTAGCAAACAGGCGTGCGTCTTCATTCTGCTTGCTGAACTGCATGGCTTGTGTACCCGATAAATTAGGTACGTTTGACACCGTCATATAGTCTGATACAAGCAGTGTGCCGTTAACATGCATTTTTAATGCGACGTATTCAGCGCCCGGATAGTAAGAATACCATCCATAATGTATGTTCTCCCCATCGTTATCGAAAGCGATGGTTGGCCAGTAGTTTATCATTGGGTTGCCCATACTGGTAGTAAGGTCTATCAGCGGAGCGATAGAACCATTGTTAAGTACGAATGTTGTCAATAAGCCCGTGCTACGCATACGCGCTTTGATGCGTTGGAAGTCATCTGTATAGATATAAGACCAGTTGCCGATAGTATGGTCATCCGGACGGTCTAGATTGAGTGAGCCGGGACCTGCTGCTGTGTACATAGTGAAAGTGCCCGGGGTCCAGTAGGCAAAGGCAGAAGGGTCAACATCTATTACTGCCGGTGCAATGCCTCCGCCTGCCATTACAGTTGCCCATGGAATATCCGACACTGTAATATTTCCCTGGCCTGCGGCATTGTTATTCAAAAAGTAAACAAAGGATACCCGCGGAGTGCCACTGGCATTATAAACTTCTACATCAGGAAACGCCTGCTGTGAAGAGCCTACTATAGTAGCTGCTGTACCAAAAGTGACACCGCCGCCAGAAGTGGTGCCTGCCAGCGCACGTATGCCTGTACCCAGATCATCCCATGTAATGGTGAAATACCTGCAACGGAAACCATCTATACTGATACGGCTATATCCGCTCTGTGCATTCAACAGTACTGGTACGCCTATAGCCCCTATACCTGCAGTTGTCCATTTAAATACCTGGTAGTAGTGCCCTGCGCCATTTTTATAATAACTGGCTACTATGTAATAAGTGCCAGCGCCATCTACGACAATACTTACTTCCAGATCCATAAGATCCGGAGCTAAAGGCAGGTAGCCGGATTGGAGTACTACCGTATTGGCGGTATTGTACCTGCGATAGGCAATACCTGTAACGGCGCCACCTGCAACGCAAGGACTAGACATGCCGGCAGTGCTCCAACTATGAGCATACAAATTACTAGCAGTGCCATAGAAGTTCATGCCGGTATATGAATCGCTGCCAATATGCAGCGGACGGCATGCTGCCGATGTACCCGGCCCAGGCAATGCAGCAGGGATAGTGGTAGGTGGAATAAATGCAAATACTGATTGAATGCCCCACAGCATTATTGCTGCTAAGGAGAGCAGATTTAATAAACGGTTGTTTTTCATGAATAATGGTTTTAATGATGATTAAATAGTAGCGCCAACACATGCTATGAGTGGGCTTGCAGGTGCGTAGGTAATTTCAATAAGTTTGGGAATGGCTATGTTTGAGCAGCGTGCTTTGCGTGAAGTTGTTTCATGATGTATAGTGATTGGTGATATATAAAGTTATGCTAAAAACTAATAGGGATAAATTAAAGTACAAAGCCTGCTGAGTAGCAGGCTTTGTTATTGTATTACATGAGTATCGTTTTCTTAACGTCTTCCAGTATGTCCAGCGTTTCTTCTTTGCTATTGCCTTCTGCATATACACGCAGCAGTGGCTCTGTGCCCGATGCACGCAGCATTACCCAGCCGCCGTTATCCAGATGGTATTTGATACCATCTATATCTTCTATGCGTCCGAAGCCATACTTCTCAAACTGCGTATAGCCCTTATCTGCTGCCTTTTTGATGATGGCTTCTTTCTTTTCATTTTCCAGTGTCAGGTCGTTACGCTCATATACGAAACGGCCTACCACTTCATATACCTCTTCGCACAGTTGTTTCAGTGTTTTGCCTGTTTCGTTCATGAACTGGTACAATGCCAGGCCATCATAGATACCATCGCGCTCGGGTATATGGCCTTTTACAGCTATACCACCACTTTCTTCGCCACCTACCAGTATATCTTCCTGCGTCATCAGTTCGCTGATGTATTTAAAGCCGATAGGCGTTACCTCTATTGGCAAGCCATACGCATCGCACATGCGCTTAACACGGTCAGTAACAGAGAAGGCTACCGCTACCTTGCCCGTCATGCCTTTGTACTTGTGCAGATAGTGTATCAGCAGCAGGATGATGTGGTGGGCATCAACAAAGTTGCCATCCTCATCGTACAAACCTATACGGTCTGCATCGCCATCCGTAGCCAACCCTATCTTTATTTCAGGGGTATTGGCAACGGTCTTTGCCAGTTCCTGCAGGTTTTTATCCAGCGGTTCCGGTGCCTGGCCGTGGAAACCGGGGTTATCATCGCAATGCAGGAATGTAGCGGTAGGGAACAGGCGGCGCATTACATTTTGCCCTGCACCATACATAGCATCATAAGCCAGTTTGAACGGTGATTTGTTCAGTGCCTCGATATCGAACTTTTCCTGCAGATAGCTTACATACATATCCTCCAGGTTGATGTATTCCAGCAAACCCTGTGCCTGCCAGTGTTTCAGGCCTTCGTTAGGTATTTCTACCGTATCGGGTATCAGGGCCTCTACCGCAGCTATATCATTGGGACTGGAAGGACCACCATGTGCGCCTTTCAGCTTGTAGCCATTGTATGTTGGCGGGTTGTGAGAAGCCGTGATGATAACACCCTGCTGCGCACCTACCTGCAGCACACCGAAAGATATCATAGGCGTGCTCACAAAGCCTTCTGCCATTACCACTTTGATGCCATTCGCACATAGCACCTTGGCCACTGTTTCTACAAACAGCGGACCGCCAAAGCGGCAATCGTGGCCCAGCAATACGGTAGGGCGGTCGCTGCGCTGCAGCAGCCAGTGCGACAAACCTTTGGTGACGCGGGCTACATTATATACAGTAAAATCTTTGGCGACGATGGCGCGCCATCCGTCGGTGCCAAATTTTATCTTATCAATAGTCATTTCGGGATTGATTTATTTAGTGGTTTTTATGATATGGGCATCAAAAATAGGAAACCTTTCGTTGCTATTGGCGGCTTTCCTTTGGTTTAATAAAGTATTCATGCTGAGGTGCAATGGCTTTATGTTGAAATTTCATATCTGTTGATAGTTTTTGATAGTTTTTGCTCATTTTTTGAGATGTAAAAACGCAATTGTTTGATTGTCAGAAAATTGGTGTGTTCCAAATTGTTTCGGAAACAGATTTTTGTTTCATAATAGTTTCGGTTTGAAGGGTTATGGTTTCTTTATATTTATCGTATATTAATAACACCTGATTTATTATGTCAAATATACGATAATTATGTGTATATTGTATGACGGAAAAAGTATTAAAGACTAACGGAATGAAATCTCAAGTTGGTATTTTGTCAATAACATTGTACATCGTAGCGTTACAGTTTATAGCTTTTGTGCCCTATTATTTTAAAGGTGACCTTAATGCAACAAAGCAATACATCGTTGGCATCTGGATGTTTCTTTTAGTATTTGGATTCTTCTGTTTTAAAGTAATACGAATTAACCACAGGCAGCTAATTATATATTCTATTTTCAATCCTTTCCGCTTTAAAAGAATATTCGACTTGTCTATTATTCAAAAGATAGAAGCGAGGCGCATGACAACACCTGAGGTATTAATAATTCATACAACAGATAAAAAAATTGAAATACCAATGGCATTAGTAAAAAGGGAATTTAAAAACCTTGTAAGAATGCTGCAAGAATCTAATATTCCAGTCGATGTAGTTGCGTTTAATAGCTATTAGAATGCCATATACCTTCCGTTAGAATAAAAACAATCTGTTAAATAATGTTGTGTAGTTGTTATAAGGGCATCGAAAATAGTAAACCTTTCGTACCGTTGTGTTGCTTTAATTTTGAGGCATAAATAAGAGAACTATGGCAGCTACGCTTACCTCCATTAATCCCGCAACAGGCGCCCTGATAGCCGAATACGAGATACACGACGAAAAGAAGATAAACAAAGCCGTAAAGCAAGCCCAATCGGCCTTTGAAGACTGGAAACAACTGACACTGAAAGAACGCGGTGCCGTGCTGAAGAAGATAGCCGCACAGCTGCGCAAGGATAAAGAGAAGCTGGTCAAACTGGCAACACAGGAGATGGGCAAACCCATAGCACAAAGCATGGCTGAGGTAGAGAAATGTGCGATGACCTTTGAATTTTATGCGAAAGAAGGCCCTGCATTCCTGAAAGATGAGATAGTGGAAACCGATGCACGCAAAAGCTATGTGTCGTTTCAGCCGCTGGGTGTGGTACTGGCCATTATGCCATGGAACTTCCCTTACTGGCAAGTATTCCGTGCTATGGCCCCGGCACTGATGGCGGGTAACGTGATGCTGCTGAAACATGCATCGAACATCAGCGGGTGCGCACTGGCCATAGAGAAAGTGATAAAAGATGCAGGTGCACCGAAAGGGTTGTTTCAAACATTGCTGCTGCCATCAAGCGAAGTGGAAGCATTGATAAAGAACCCAGCGGTTTCAGCTATTACATTTACAGGCAGTACCAGTGCCGGTAGTAAAGTAGCAGCGGCTGCGGCAGCGCACATTAAAAAACAGGTACTGGAACTGGGCGGCAGTGATGCCTACATCATACTGAAAGATGCCGATATGAAGCTGGCGGTGAAAACCTGCGTGGACGGGCGGCTGGTGAACAGTGGACAGAGCTGCGTAGCGGCCAAGCGCTTTATAGTAGAGAAAGCCGTAAGGAAAGAATTTGAAACGCAGTTTACCGAACTGATGCAGCAGGCCACCTTTGGCGACCCTATGGATAAGCGCAACAAGATAGGTCCGATGGCGCGTAAAGACCTGCGCGACCAGCTGCACGAGCAAGTGCTGAAAAGCATAGAGAAAGGTGCGAAACTGGTGATGGGTGGCTATATACCGGAAGGAGAAGGAGCGTACTACCCACCAACGATACTGACCAATGTAAAGAAAGGCATGCCTGCGTATGATGAAGAACTGTTTGGCCCGGTGGCTGCGATCATAGAAGCAAAAGATGAACAGGATGCCGTGCGACTGGCCAATGACAGCATATACGGACTGGGTGCGGGCATTTTCTCTAAGAACAGGGCGAAGGCAGAAAAGATAGCGGCTACGCAACTGCAAGCGGGCAACTGCTTTGTAAATGCCTTTGTACATTCAGACCCGCGGCTGCCTTTTGGTGGTGTGAAGCAAAGCGGTTACGGCAGGGAATTGAGTATATTTGGTATTCGTGAGTTTGTAAATATCAAGACCGTATTTATCAATTAAAACTGAAAGCCATGACAAAGGAAAAAGCACTGGAAGTTATAAAGGATATGCCTGCTGATTTTGAATTGGACCAACTAATAGAAAAATTAATAGTTGTTGAGAAGTTGGAAGCTGCTATCAAGCAGGTTAATGAAGGAGATATTATCTATCATTCTGATGTTAAGAAAAAGATAGATGAATGGAAGAAAGGATAGTTTGGTCGAAGCTTGCCTTTGCTGACCTGCAAGATATCTATGAATATATAGCAAACGATTCTGCCTTTTACGCTGCGAGATTAGTAGATGGAATAGAGAAGCGAATTTCAACACTACCATTTCAGCCTTATATAGGTAGAGTGGTTCCAGAGACAGATGCGGATGAAATAAGGGAAGTTCTGTATGGAAATTATCGCATTATGTATTCGATACATAAGCTCCCCACGATTTATATTTACAGGATCATACGCACCTCACAAAACTATAGATAATGTACACATACCTGGCGCTTGGCGATTCTTATACGATTGGCGAACAAGTATCATCGGATGAGAACTTTCCGCATCAAACCGTAGCGCTGCTGAAAAAGCAGGGGATAGAGGTTTCCCAGCCTGTTATCATAGCTACTACCGGATGGACCACCGATGAACTGGCGGCATCTATACGAGAACATAATATTACAGATGCCTTTTCGTTTGTAACACTGCTGATAGGGGTGAATAACCAGTATCGCGGTCGCGACCTGGAGAACTATAAAGAAGAATATACCCAACTGCTGGATATAGCCATACGTTATGCAAATGGCCATGCACAAAATGTATTTGTGCTATCGATACCCGACTGGGGTGTAACGCCTTTTGCAGATGGTAAAGACCGTGCGCAGATAGCCAAAGATATAGATGCCTACAACGCTGCCAAGAAAGAGATAACGATGGCACATAACTGCCATTATATAGATATAACAGACAGCACCCGTAAAAACGGTACAACTGCCGAATACCTGGCCGAGGACGGGCTGCACCCAAGCGGGAAGGAGTATAAGATATGGGCAGAAAGACTGGCGCCGGAAGTGGCTAAGGTGCTAAAGGGGTAGGGCTATTTCAGGCTATCGAATAGCCTGTCCAGCTTCTCCTTCTTCAATATCTTTTGCCATGTTTTGCCGCTGCCTATGAGGCGGTCGCCTACGTGGGCAGTATAATCTACTATCACTTCATTTTTATTTACCTCGGCAAGGGTGGCGGTAAAAACTACTTCCTGACCCATGAGGGCGGGGGCGTGATGAGTAACGGTGATGCCCGTGCCGATGCCTTCTTCGCCGGGTTCCTTCATTTCCAGCACAAAGAGACGGCCACTCCATTCGGCATCCCGAGAGAGGGCGAAAGTGGAATATACATTGTGCACCTCGCCACTTTCAAAACGGGCGGCATCGCCATTTACTACCTTGTGTGTGAATGTTTTGGTATCGCCTATGCTGAACGGATTGATCATGAGCCGGTATTATCAGCGCAAAGTAATATAAATGACAGTCAAAATCTTATAACGGAATTTCTTGTTTTATTAACAAGTTGAGGGTTAAATTTGTGTTGTTAATGAAAAAGTTAGTTGTCATACCGGTTATGGTGCTGTACCTGTTCGCAGTTACGGGCATCATGATACATGCACACTACTGCGGCCAGCAACTGGAGTCGTGGCAGATGTATGTGAAGGGTGATGACGGCTGTGCTGATGATACCTGCAGCGATGAACCTGCCGAAGAAGAAGGCTGCTGCAAGGATGAAGTGGTAAGCGCCAAGGTATCGATAGACCAGGACGTCTCTTTCTTTAAATATAAACTACTACAGGGTGAATGGGCAATGCTGCCTGCAATGCAGATGGAATACCCGGAGCGCACGGTAGCCTATACCAACCACACACCGGTAAGCGGCCAACCCAATGCACCACCGGGGCGATGGCAGAACATCCCGCTCTTTAAGCTGCATTCCAGCTTTACTTATTATGGTTAAGAAAGTGACTGTATTTATACAGACCGAACCACTTTTTATTTTAACCTTAATGAGTAACTACAATGAAACGTATAATAATTTTCCTTTCTATAATTATGGCATCTGCGACCGCAATGGCGCAGGATGGCAAAGACATCGTAACCAGGAGTTATAAAGTAGATGGCAACTGCGGCATGTGCAAGAAGCGCATAGAAGAAGCTGCCTATGTAAAAGGGGTGAAACGCGCCGAATGGAATAAAGAAACCCATATGCTGGCCGTTACCTACAAGCCATCGAAAACTACCGATGATGCGATACTGAAAAGCGTGGCCAAAGCCGGGCACAGCTCTGAAAAAGTAGAGGCTACAGAGGCCGACTACAAAAAACTGCCCGAGTGCTGCCATTATAAAACCAATACCTGCGAACACTAAAACGAGACACAGGTATGGATAGGTTTTACAGACAACTGCTTGCGGGCAGTGTGCTGCTAATGGCATATGCACCTGCGTATGCACAAGAGCAGCCCATAGACACGGCTACGAATAAGCAACAGAAATTAAAGGAAGTAACCATAAAACATCGCCGTGCCAGCACGCAGATAAGCATGCTGGACCCGATGAAAAAAGAACTCATCAGTCAGCGGGAACTGCTGAAAGCAGCCTGTTGCAACCTGAGCGAAAGCTTTGAAACGACCCCATCGGTAGATGTGGCGTTTACAGATGCGGTGAGCGGGTATAAACAAATACAGATGTTGGGCCTTGCGGGGCCTTATACGCTGATAACACGAGAAAATATACCCGATACACGCGGGCTGGCAGCCATAACGGGTCTCTCCTTCACGCCAGGTACCTTTATAGAAGGCATGCAACTGAGCAAGGGCACCGGTAGCGTGGTGAATGGCTATGAGAGTGTGGCCGGGCAGATAAACGTGGAATGGCGTAAGCCATTTGAAGAGAAAGAAGAGAAATGGCACCTGAACCTGTATCAAAGCTCGCAGGGCAGGAGCGAGGGGAATATTGTATATCGCCACCAGTTCAACGATAAGTTATCGACCAACCTGTTTTTGCATGGGCGTTCGCAATGGCTGAAGCAGGATAATAATGGTGATGGCTTTTTGGACCAACCGCTGGATAAACAGTTTGTAGCGGCTAACCGCTGGTTTTGGTTCGGGCCAAAGGGATGGGAGATACAAGGTGGTGTGAAAGGCGTGTATATAGAAAACACCGGTGGCCAGTGGCATTATGAAAAAGATGCAGAGCAAGTGGCCGGCAAGCCCTGGGGCTTTCAGCTAAATACGAAACGTGCTGAGGCGTGGGCTAAAATAGGCCATATGTTCCCGGGAAGGAAGGGAACGAGTATAGGCTTGCAGATAGCGGGTGTGTATCACGACCAGGATGCGAACTATGGCAGGCGCAACTATATAGCATCGCAAAAAAGCCTTTACACCAACCTGATATACCAGACCATCATTGGCAATACCAACCACGTGATAAAGGGTGGACTGAGCAACCTGATAGATAACTATCACGATTCGCTGGGCTTTGCGGGCTATAACAGGAACGAAATAGTGCCGGGTGCCTTTGCAGAGTACTCTTATACCATGTCTGAAAAGTTTAACCTGGTGGCGGGGCTACGGGGCGACTACCATAATATATTCGGTGCCTTTGCGACGCCGAGGTTGCATGTGCGCTATGCACCATTCAAGCGTACGGTATTGAGGGCATCTGTGGGCCGTGCGCAGCGTACGGCGAATATATTTGCCGAGAACATGGGCTATATGGCCAGCAACCGTTCTTTTGTGATAGAGGGTACGGATAAAAGCAAACCGTTTGGGCTGGACCCGGAGGTGGCATGGAACACGGGTGTGAACCTGACGCAGAAGTTTGTGATGGACTACAGGGATGGCGCATTCAGCGTGGATTATTACTATACCAACTTCCAGAACCAGGTGGTGGTAGATGTGGAAGACCCGCATTATGTAAGGCTGTATAACCTGAAAGGGCTTTCATTTGCGAATAGCCTGCAAGCACAACTGGATTATGAACTGATACATAACCTGGACCTGCGCCTGGCTTACCGCTGGTATGATGTGCGCAGCACTTATGGCAGCGAACTGAAAGAACGCCCACTGGTGGCAGCAAACCGGGCATTTGCCAATGTGGGCTATGAAACACGCAACAACTGGAAGTTTGACTACACGGTGCAGTGGATAGGCTCTAAACGCCTGCCCGAGCTGCATGCGCATCATGGAGGTACGGAACCATCAAAATACTCACCATCGTTCTGGCAGATGAATGCACAGATAAGCAAAAGCTGGAATGATGTGCTGGAAGTATATGTGGGTGGTGAAAACCTGACCAACTATATGATGCACGACCCGATAATTGGCGCATCGAATCCGTATGCGACAGGCTTTGATGCCTCTATGATATGGGGGCCGATAATGGGCGCTAACTTTTATGGGGGATTGCGTTATAAGATACGTTGATCAGTTGATTAGTTGACTTGTTAATTGGTGATAGGTTGATTTGTTTTCCGTGATGGGCGGATGAGCAAATCAACCTATTTTTATAGTATGGATACAGAAAAACTGCGTGCGTATTGCCTGAGTTTGCCGGGTGTGCATGAGGGCATCAAATGGGAAGACCACCTGTGCTTTATGGTGGTTGAAAAGATGTTTTGCATCACAGGTATGACAGATGCATCGGGCGTATCCTTTAAAGTAGCACCGGAAGATTTTGAAGAGCTGACCGAGCGCAACGGCATCATACAGGCTCCTTATTTTGCCCGAAACCAATGGGTAGCTGTAGAAAAGCGCAATACACTAAAGCCTAAAGAATGGGAGCATTACCTGAGGCAGGCATACGAACTGATAAAGGCTAAGCTGCCAAAGAAGGTACGCGAAGGACTGGGTGAGTAGCTGTGTAGAGCTCTTATTATTGTTCCTTCATCTTTTCATCGTACACATCCTGCCACTGTTTTATTGCAGCATCATAGCCTTCGCGGTCTATAAATGCGGCGGGATTGTAAGCTGCCCCAGGCTTGTGTTTGCCTTGCAGGTCGAACTGGCTGGCGTGGGAAGCCAACCAGATATCAAAAGGGATATCTTTCATGGCTTTCAGGGTATATGTATAATCCTGCTGCATGCCGGGATAGCTCTTAACCTCTGAAAACTTGCCGTTTATTATAATGCTGGGTATGTTGGCTATCAGCACCCGGTAAGACTGCTTTTCATCTTTTACAGTAAATAAATAACTGCAGGAGCCTTTGGTATGGCCGGGATGGTGCAGCATAGTGAGTTCGTTATCGCCCAGTTTTATCACGTCATTGTTTTTTAACAACCGATCGATAGCCACGGGTTGGAACGTGCTGACGGGTCCACCAGAAAAATAGTCGGAACGGCCTCCGTCTTTCATTACCTCTGCATCTTTTTCATTGACCATGAATTTAGCGCCTGTCATCTTTTTGATGGCAGCCATAGCACCATTATGGTCGTGATGCGCTTGTGTAGTTAATAGTATCCTGACATCGGAAAGCTTGAAGCCCAGCGATTCTATATTGGTTTTTATCAATGATGCTGAAGAAGCAACGCCTGTATTGATAAGTATATGCCCTTGAGGTGATGTAATAAGATAGCATCCCAGGTCGTAAGTGCCCACGTAATACAAATTGCCTGCTATGCGGAAAGCCGGATAAGGTTTCGTCCAATTAGAGTCTGTAGTCCGAGGTTCTTTTACAGATTGCGCATATGTATTGCCTGCTGTATGCACCAGGCACAGCATTACTATGAATAATTGTAAGATGTGTTTACGCATGGTTGCAGATTCAAAGTAAAATTAAGTTTTACGTGGTTTTTTTCTGGCAGCGGGGAACAATACATTGTTCAATATCAAACGATAGCCGGGAGAAGATGGATGCAATGCCATTTCGGTAGGCGGGTCGCCTATCTGGTGCTCATAGTCTTCCGGGTCGTGGCCGCCGTAGAAGGTCCATGTGCCTTTGCCGAATTCGCCATGTATGTAACGGGCTTCATTTTTTGGTTTGTAATCGCCCATTATCAGCACGTTTGTTTTCAGCACCTCTTTGCGGAAAGACGTGGTTTGGCCCATGAAACCTTTGATGGTAGTAGTGTGGTTTTGACACAGCATAGTAGGAACGGGATCGAACTTGGCAGAGAAGGTAAACAGGCTGAAATAGTCCATCTCCTGCGGTACGCGCCTGTACTGTGTATTGTCGATATCTGAAAACTCGTATTGATAAGGGCTGGTCACCAGGTTGAATCCTTTGAAGGCAAAGCTCTTTGTGAAATCTAACTGCTGCTGTGCATTGGGTGCAACCGGGTCGCCATCGAAGGGTATGTCGCAGATGTCCGTATTCTCTGCCGCTAATGCTATATCATAGCTATCGGTAGCAGAGCACATAGCAAAGAGGTAGCCACCACCGGCTACGAAGTCGCGTATCTTTTTAGACACCGCCAGTTTCAACTGCGATACTTTTTTATATCCGCGTGCTTTCGCCAATGCTTCATTGTTGCGCACATCATCCTGGTACCAGGTAGTATTTCGGAAGCTGACCCAGAATTTGCCATACTGCCCCGTGAAATCCTCGTGGTGCAGGTGCAGCCAGTCATAATCGTGCAGCTTATCGTCCAGTACCTCGTTATCGTATATTTTATCGTAAGGTATTTCGGCATAGGTGAGCACCAGCGTAACGGCATCGTCCCAGGGCTGCTTGCCGGGTGGGGTATATACGGCTATCTTCGGCAGCTTTTCCAGCTTTATGATGTCACCATTAAAATCGGGGTCGGCGATTTTACTCACGATGCCTGCATACTGCGCATCGCTCATCACATCGTAGCTCACACCGCGCAGTTTGCACAGGCGCTCCATACTCTCGGTCTGGTCCATAGCAAAGCTGCCACCTTTATAATTTAGCAGCCAGTCTACCTCCTGCCCGTTCTTCAGTGCAGCATAGGCAACACCATAGGCCTTCAGGTGGGCGGTTTGCGATTCTGCGTCCATAGGTATGAACAGCTTGGCTGCTTTTGCCTGCCATTGCACCAGCAGCAGTGCTGCTATATAAAATATTTTCCTGTTCATTATCGGTTATGTAAATTACGTCATTAGGCGCGATAGTTTTAAGGGCTATATTTTTTTAACAAGTATTATAGATTGTAGCATTGCACCTATCTTTACACCCATGCAGGGATATAGTAATCTGCGCGCCATGCGTGCGCTTATAACGGCCAGCCTCCAGTCTATCACTAAAAGTCCATCGGCTATTGTTTTTAGTATTGCGTTTCCTTTAATATTCATACTGGTATTTGGTTTCCTGGGTGGTAGTAAATCGTTCAGTATTAAAGTGGCTACTGCGCCCGGTACGGATACCAATAATGCGCTATATGCAGCGCTGCGCCAGGTGCCCGTGCTGAAATGGGATAACAGCAATGATACCAACCTGAACCATAAACTGAAAGAAGGCAGCATAGCAGCTACCCTGGGTGTGCAGGTAAACCGTGATAGCGCCGGCCCTGCCTATACCGTGCTGCTGCATACGGCCACATCGCAAAGGGATAAGCTGCCGCAACTGCAGGGTATTATTAATAGCGTGATACAGAGCATGGACCCGGAAATACAGAAGCGGGCATCGGCCATAGCAGATGTGGAAGTGACGGAAAGCACGGTGCGGGAATTTAAAACCATCGATTTTATATTGCCGGGGCAACTAGGGTTTTCGCTACTGGCGGGTAGTGTTTTCGGTACGGCATTCGTATTCTTTAACATGCGGCAGACATTGGTGCTGAAACGCTTTTTTGCCACGCCCGTGCGCAAGGAAACCATCGTTATCAGTGAAGGTATATCGAGGATGGTATTCCAGTTGCTGGGGGCCATCATCATTATAAGTGTGGGGCATTATGCCTTCGACTATACGCTGGTGAACGGACTGTTGACCTTTGTACAGCTTATCGTACTGAGCGCGCTGGCCATACTGGTATTTATGGGCTTTGGCTTTATAGTGAGTGGATTGGCAAAAAGCGAATCAACCATACCGCCGTTTGCCAATATGATAACCCTGCCGCAATTTTTGCTGGCGGGCACTTTCTTTTCTATCGATAACTTCCCAAAATGGCTGCAGCCCTTTTGCCGAGCCTTGCCGCTGAGCTTCCTGAATGATGCCATGCGTAAGGTGGCCTTTGAAGGTGCCGGCTTCTGGGACGTTCGTATTGACATCCTTGTGCTTTTTGGCTGGGGTGTATTGCTATATATTATAGCGGGCCGTGTATTTCGCTGGGAATAATCAGCGCAACAGCATCACATCTCCTTTTTGAGATATGGGCTGGCCGGTCAGGCATTTGCCGCTTACGCGGTAAAAGTAGGTTCCCACTTCGCAAGGCTTACCGCCAAAGTTGCCATCCCATGCCTGTTTGGGATTGTGGCTGGTGAATACACATTGCCCCCAGCGGTTGAAAATAGAGATGGTATAATCTGCTTCATTGCCGTACAGTAAAGCACGGAACCCATCATTCTGCCCGTCTCCATTGGGAGTGAAAGCGGTGGGGTAGAACATAGAACAGCAGTTCTCCACTTCATTGAAGGCAATAGCTGCTGTGTCTGTACAGCCATATTCATTTGCGCCTATAACTGTAAACGTGGTAGGGGCCATAATCTTTGTGTATGGACTATTATTTACATCGGTTTCTATCTTATCGGCGGGTAGCCAACGGTAGGTGTTAGCGCCATCGGCGGAAAGATAAACGATATCGCCCAGGCATACTTTACCCGGTTTTGTTGCAATGCTTATACCTGGTAAATCGTGAACAGTGACCGTAAAAGTATCCCTTTCCGATTCACAATTTTTATAAAACTGGCTTACCTGCCATGAATAGATGCCGGGACTATTGGTACTATACGTAGGCCGGCCCTCCAGTCGAAGCCCTTCCATATTATACCAGGCAATGCTATCAGTAGCGGCTTTGGGGAAGTTGGCATATGTAACCGGGTCATTCAGGCAAAGATCCTGATCTGTGACATTTACCGGTACGGGATAGATGCCGGTATCGGCTACATTAAAATCATATATGGTTTCGCAAAGCAATGCAGATGAGGATATGTGCAGGCTATAGCTGCCCGGTACAAGCTTTTCGGTTATCACACGGCTTGAGCTATCGGTATAGGTGCGCATGACACCACCATTTTTGTACAATTGGGCAAAATAAGGTGTAATACCGCCTGATATAAGGAGTTTGAACACCTGTGCCTGAGATATACAATTCGTATATTTTTCAATTTCCTGTGAAACGGCGTATTGTTTTACAATGCGTATAGTGAAGGCATTGGTCTGGTTGCTGGAAATAGGGCAGGCGTCATCTTTCATATTCATAAAGAGGTTATAGATGCCTGCCGTTGCCTCAGATATTTTCCAGGCAAACCTTATCATGGGGTTGGGGGTATTATTGTTTACAACTTCCAAAGAGGCGCCAGCGGGGACGTTTGTTACATTGATCTCAATATTATTGCCATCGGCATCTGTTGCCGGCATTACAAAATAAATGCTGTCTGCGCCTTCGCACACATTAACAGTGCTGTTTGTAATAGCTACCCCACCCAGAAGACTATCAACAGCTTTTATGTCGGGTGAGCTATTAGCACAATTGTCGAGCACAATGAAGGTCATTTCGCGCATGCTGCTGCCTACCAATATGCCATTCTTATATTCTTCTACCTTATTTACTACAACGCTTTTCTGCACCCGGTCGGCAATAAATGACATCTGACCGTTTTCGGGGTTGAAGCTGAAAGAGCCAGCTACGGTAAATAAAGGATTGGTGCCGGTTGCGGGGGAAATGTAAGTAACGCTACTGCCATTCTCGTCTAATGCAGACGTAAGCGAAAAAGCGAGAGAATCGTTATCTCTATCGGCAGCACCCTGGTTATATTGCTGTTCTTTATTTGCGCATAAAAAAGGCGTGGGAAGCGATGTGAACTGCGGTGAGGAATTGGGACCGCTGCTATTATTCAACAAAGCTTCGAGGTACATAAGGGAACCTCCCTGCGAGATTATAATATTGGTAATACTATTGGCACGGCCTGCGAGGCTATTTCCAAAAGCTCCCTGAAAGACAAAACGCCAGTTAGCAGATATAACAGGTATCGTTATTTCTTCACTATAAACAAACTGCTTGACACCAGGTAATGGACTGCCCGGTAGTTTACAACTGGTATTATTTATTTCGTCATCGCAGACAGGAGATACCTCGATAGCAGAGCCCGTTTCTAATGAAAGCGTGAATGTATTGACAAGCACCGTGCCATTGTACAACTGTATTTCGGGGCGCGCGCCGGGTAGCTGATTTGTATTGCCAGCTGCACAATCACCGTAAATAGTAAGGCTTACTTTGTAGGTATTGCCCGATAAATAAGTGTATAAAAGCTCTCCGCCGAAGGTGTGTGATGCTATTGCATTGAAATGTAGCGCCAATAGTGCCAGAAGCATAAGGAACCTGTATCCTCGAAAGTTTCGTCTGATCATTTAAATAATCTTTTGGGGTCTTCTAAAGGAACGGCGCAGTGCTACAAATGTAGTGTATAGGTTTACAATAAAATGATACTATCCTGTTTTTTTACAATTATATGTTATTGAGGGCTCGGATATTCTATACGTAAGTACTTTAACCTCAGTGTTACTAAATTATTAACAATTGATTACTTCATTGTTAGGTAATTGTTATGTGCATAGGTTTGCAGCCGAAAATTAAAAAATGAATGCGGGTTAAAAGTTTACTTCTTGTTATTGCTTTGTTTTTTGTGGGTGCTGAAACTTCGGCACAACGCTTTCTTACCGATATGATGGACACGACCACCACCATTGGTAAGGGGATCTATCCTATATACCAGGAATATGACAGGCTGAGGTTTGGCGGCTATATGCAGCCACAGTTTCAGTATGCAGAAGACAATGGTGTGAAGAACTACAGTGGGGGTGATTTTGCGCCAAAGGCGGACAACAGGTTTATGCTGCGCCGTGGCCGTCTACGTGTAGATTATGCGCATTTTAACCAGAAGCACCAGCCGCTGGCTTATTTTGCCTTCCAGTTTGATGGTACGGAACGTGGAGTGAATATCCGTGACTTCTGGGGACGTTTTTATGAAAATAAGTTAGAAATGTTTGCCCTGACAACGGGTATGTTTGCCCGGCCGATGGGTTTTGAAGCCAACCTGTCGTCTTCAGAACGGGAGGCACCGGAGCGTGGCCGCATGTCGCAAATTTTAATGAAAACAGAGCGCGACCTGGGTGCGATGGTGACTTTTGAACCACGTAAAAAAGGCCATATCCTTCGCTGGATGAAATTAGATGTGGGCGTGTTTAACGGCCAGGGCCTTGCAGGTCCGTCGGAATATGACAACCATAAAGACATCATCGGACGTTTTTCTATAAAGCCAAGAAAGATAAAGGGCCTGGGCTGGACTGTATCGGGTAGTGTATCGGGCTACTATGGTGGTATTACCAGCCAGTCGCCGTGGATATACAGGGTAAGTGGAACAGGGGCTGATGCTGTTGTAAAAGGAGATTCTACACCTAATAATGTAGATTATGTATCGCCACGCCATTATTATGGTGCTGATTTTCAGCTGAAAATACCCAACCGCAAAGGCTTTTCGGAAATACGGGCTGAATATATACGCGGTACGCAAACCGCTACGGCCACAACATCTGAAACGCCGGGTTCTTATCCCGTAAGTTCTGCCACAGGTACACCATCACCATTATATATCCGCGACTTTGATGGCATTTACCTGTATTATATACAACACCTGGGCAGCGAAAAGCACTTAGCTATACTGAAGTATGACTGGTACGACCCGAACAAAGCAGTAAAAGGATTGGAAGTGGACCCTTCGAAAGGCTTTACGGCAGCAGATGTAAGGTATAATACCGCAGGTATCGGCTACATGTATCATATCAATGCGCATGTGAAGCTGACACTGTTTTACGACTGGATCGTGAATGAAGAAACTAAGGTGGTAGGCTATACCAAGGATATAAAAGATAATATCTTTACTTGCAGGATACAATTCCGGTTCTAATCATAAAACATATAAATATTTAAATAGCGGCATTCACGGCCGCTATTTTCAGTTTTTGAGCTATAATCAGCATCTTTGCCCAAATTTTTCAACAAGTCGGGAATGAACCTAGAATTC
Source organism: Azovibrio restrictus (assembly GCA_029255605.1). GTDB lineage: Bacteria > Bacteroidota > Bacteroidia > Chitinophagales > Chitinophagaceae > Polluticoccus. The sequence goes on along the minus strand of JANLJF010000108.1, from coordinate 5,108 downwards.
AATAAGAACGAAGATGCGATGAAGCTGGCTGTGAGCCAGATGAAGCAACGTCATGCACAGGTAAGCCTCGGTGGTGGTAAGAAAGCAATAGAAAAAGCACGCGAGAAGGGCAAGATGACCCCGCGCGAGCGTATACAATACCTTATAGATAAAGACAGCACATTTACGGAAATAGGCGCCTTTGCCGGCTGGGAAATGTACCAGGAACATGGTGGCTGCCCGGCAGCGGGTACAGTAGCCGGCCTTGGGTATATACATGGCCGCCAGTGTGTGATAGTAGCCAATGATAATACGGTGAAAGCCGGTGCATGGTTCCCGATAACCGGTAAGAAAAATCTGCGCCTGCAGGAAATAGCTATGGAGAACCACCTGCCGGTGGTATATATAGTGGATAGTGCGGGTGTGTACCTGCCGATGCAGGATGAGATATTCCCAGATAAAGAGCACTTTGGCCGCATCTTTCGCAACAATGCGCAGATGAGTGCCATGGGTATTACCCAGATAGCTGCCGTAATGGGTAGCTGTGTGGCGGGCGGTGCCTACCTGCCCATTATGAGCGATGAAACGCTGATGGTGGAAGGCAATGGTTCTATCTTCCTGGCGGGGCCCTATTTAGTGAAAGCTGCCATTGGTGAGAATGCTGACCTGCAAGAACTGGGTGGTGCGAAAATGCACACAGAAGTAAGTGGTATAGCAGACTATAAATTTGACACAGAGCAGGAGTGCCTGGACCAGGTGCGCCGTATTATAGATAAGATGGGCGAACAGCCACGGGCCGGGTTTGACCGTGTAACACCTGTAGCACCTAAAAAAGATGAGAACGAGATATACGGGCTGGTATCTGTAGAGAACACGAAGGCTTATGATGTAGTAGAGGTGATAGAAAGGTTGGTGGATAATTCGGAGTTCGACCAATTTAAACAAGACTATGGCAAGACCATTGTGTGCGGGTATGCCCGTATAGATGGTTGGGCTGTGGGCATTGTAGCCAACCAGCGTAAAATAGTGAAGAGCGGCAAGGGGGAAATGCAGTTGGGTGGTGTTATCTATAACGATAGCGCCGACAAAGCTGCCCGTTTTATACAAAACTGTAACCAGAAGAAAATACCGCTGGTATTCCTGCAAGATGTTACCGGCTTTATGGTGGGTACGCGGAGCGAGCAGAGTGGTATCATCAAAGATGGGGCAAAGCTGGTAAATGCGGTATCGAACAGCGTGGTACCGAAAATAACCATCGTGATAGGTAACTCTTACGGTGCGGGTAACTACGCTATGTGTGGTAAGGCTTACGATCCACGCTTTATATATGCATGGCCCAATGCCAAGATAGCTGTGATGGGTGGTGAGCAAGCCGCTAAAACGCTGCTGCAGATACAAGTAGCAGCTATGAAGAGCAAAGGACAGGAGATAGATGCAGAAAAAGAAAAAGAACTACTGAAGCAGATAACGGATAAGTACAATGCACAAACATCGGCCTACTATGCAGCTGCGCGCCTGTGGGTAGATGAGATAATAGACCCGCTGGAAACACGCCGCGTGATAAGCGAAGGCATAAATGCAGCGAACCACAACCCGGATGTAAAGGAGTTTAAGACTGGGGTTTTCCAGGTGTAAGGACCAGCGAATTATCTATAAAACAAATGCCCTGCCAAGCAGGGCATTTGTTTTTTTTAAGGGTATAATTTTTATACCTTACTATATATGGATAAGGTGTCGGCATTTTTCGAAGCATATGAAACACGTTTCAACCAATCGCTGAAAGGTGAGGTAGATGTGGATGGCACTATGGCTGCATTTGCAGATAGCTTTACAGAGGCAAGCCCGGCAGGTGTTATAAGTGGCAAGAATGACGAAACATTCAAAGACACCATTCCAAAGGGTTATGAATTTTACAGGAGCATAGGCACCCAATCGATGAAAATCATGGCGCTGGATATTACCTGGCTGAATGATATGCATGTGATGGCCAAGGTATGTTGGCAGGCCATTTACCAAAAGAAAGACGGCAATAAAGAAACCATCAATTTTGACGTATTCTATTTTCTGCAAAAACAAAATGGGGCACTAAAGATATTTGCCTACATCACAGGTGATGAACAAGCTGTGTTGAAAGAACGCGGGCTGATATAATTTCTCCATTCTATTAATTAAACCTTCTACATTTTCCGCTATCTAATCTTTATAAAGTAAAAGATTATGAAAGCGATGAAGACAGGCATGTTGTTACTGATACTAATAACGGTGAGTATTGTGGCTGAAAGTGCGGCGCAAGTAGTAGTAAGGGTGCGACCGGCCAGCCCCAGAGCCGCAGTAGTGGTTCATATGCCGCCACCCCCATCGCCAAAGCATGTATGGGTAGCAGAAGACTGGAGGCCACGCGGCAGGAGCTATGTATGGAGTGGAGGATATTATGTGGTGCCACCCCATCCACGGGCGGTATGGATACCCGGATATTGGGTAAACAGGCATCGTGGATGGGTGTGGATAGCCGGTAGGTGGAGGCGTTAGAAGATTGGGATAGGTTTTGTTTTAGAGTTTGGAATAGAAAGGGCTATACGCATAAGTGTATAGCCCTTTCTATATTCGTATAGTTGATTGCTACAGTTTTTCTATTATGCCGGCTATACCTTGGCCGCCACCTACGCAGGCAGTAACAATACCGTATTTCTTGCCCAGCCTTTCCATGTCATTCAGCAACTGGATGGTGAGCTTAGCACCGCTACAACCTAATGGGTGGCCTAAGGATATAGCACCACCGTTGATGTTTACTTTATCGGCATCGATGCCCAACTCGCGTATCACTGCTATAGATTGTGACGCAAAGGCTTCATTGAGTTCAAACAGGTCGATGTCAGACAGGTTCATATTTGCCTGCTTTAATACTTTAGGCACAGCAGCTATCGGCCCAATGCCCATAATGCGCGGATCGACACCGGCACTGGCACAGTTCACCAACCGGCCCCAGGGTTTTAAGCCCAGCTGGTTCATCAGCTTTTCACCCATCACGATAACGAAGGCCGCACCATCGGATGTTTGGGAAGAGTTGCCGGCTGTTACCGAGCCACCTGCCGCAAACACGGGTGGCAGCTTGGCTAAGGCGGCCAAAGAAGTATCGGCACGCGGCCCTTCGTCGGTATCTACCACTATTTCACGTTCGGCACGTTTACCTTTTTCATTCACATATACATCCTTCACTGTGATAGGCAGGATGCCTCTTTTGAAATATCCCTGTTCTATGGCATTAATAGCTTTCTGGTGCGATGCCAATGCAAATGCATCCTGGTCTTCGCGCGATACTTTAAAGTCGTTGGCTACCTGCTCGGCTGTAAGGCCCATGCTGAGGTAGTAGTCACCATTTTCTTTTACTATTTCATAATTCGGCATGGTGCGCCAGCCTGCAGTAGGCACCAGGCTCATGCTTTCCGTACCTCCGGCTATAATACATTCGGCTTGCCCTGTTTGTATTTTCGCCGTTGCGATAGCTATTGCATCCAGGCCCGATGCACAATATCTATTGAGCGTAGCACCACCTGCCCATTCGCCTACGGCACGGTTGGCTATGATGCGGCCTACCTGCAGGCCTTGTTCGGCCTCCGGCACGGCATTACCCACAACAACGTCATCTACCAGTTTGGGGTCTAGCTCGGGTACACTGGCCAGTAACCCTTTTATCACATCTACCGCCAGGTCATCCGGGCGATAGAAACGAAATGCGCCACGCTTTGCCTTGCCTACTGCTGTACGGTATCCTGCTATGATGTATGCTGCCTGCATAAGACTATAGTATTGGTTATACCTACTAAAGTTAATCAATCTGCCTTGTAAAGTGTTATAAAGGAAACGTGAAATTTATATAGCCTTGCACTATACAGGCATTGTTTTTATAGGGTATCGTTGAGCATATACATGAGCTAACTTTGCATTATGAAAAAGACAGTAGTATTAGGCGCATCAGAAAACCCATCGAGATATAGCTACCTGGCCACTACAAGGCTGCGGGCGCACAAACACCCAGTAGTAGCCATAGGTAATAGGGAGGGTATGATAGGCGATACGCCCATTACTAAAGAACACCCTGCTATGGATGATGTGGATACGGTAACGTTGTATCTTAACCCGACCAATCAAAAACCTTATTACGATTACATTCTTTCTTTAAAACCTAAACGCGTCATCTTCAACCCCGGCACGGAAAACCCTGAATTGGAACGCATGATAGAAGGACAGGGGGGAGATGCCATAGAAGCCTGTACACTGGTGATGCTGAGTACGGGGCAGTATTGATATACTTAGTGGATATTAAAAGAGCTACCTGTAATGGCAGCTCTTGAAAGGAGGTTGAAATTTATTTGGCTAAAACATCGTTTAGAAACATAGTCATTTCTGCTTCTGTCTTCCCGGTTTTAAAGAGTATGTTTTGCATCATCTCTTCGTCTTTACCGGTCCTTTGTGTTACATCATTGTTGTTTAACATCGGGAATTCACGTTTCAGGTGACCTTTCATTTTATTCCAATTCTTTAATACTTCTACTGTCATTTTATTTGTTTTAAATAGAACATCTGCCGATAGGCCGCTGTCTTATGATGATTGATAATTTTAAAAGGTTGCATCAACGTTTATCATTGAGCAGTACCATAGGCCGTTCTATAATATAGCTGCCGACCGAATATAAAACAGCTGCCTGCGCTATAGCTTCCGTATTGCTATTGTAAACACCTACTACTTCAAGTCCCTTAATGATAATATGCTTACCGGCATAAATACTTGCAAAGTGTTTTCGATTTCTTTTATAAAAATCTATCTCACATGTTATTTCATCCATGGTGATGTGCATATTGTTATACATATGCTTTATAAAGGTACACTAAATAAAAACTACAATTTTTTTTATTTTTTTGTCTTTTTGAAATAGAAGCTAAAAACAATTTTTTAGCCCTATAGTGTTGAGCAGTAATGTATTAACAATCTATAAGCTTTATTTTTTCAATTATTTTAGGAAAACCAATAATATATTTATAACTTTGATTATTATTAATTTTTTAGAAAAGTAAAAATGCAAGAAGGTACAGTTAAATTTTTCAATGAAACCAAAGGTTTCGGTTTCATT